>JANNVM010000612.1:0-16537 GCA_031414455.1 Verrucomicrobiota bacterium | reverse complement strand
CTCGTGAAAGGCGAGCCGCCGCTGCCGGAAAAGGGCGCGTTCACGATCGTGGCGCTGCCGGACACGCAGCATTACAGCGAGAAATATCCAGACACTTACGTTGCCCAGACCCGCTGGATTGTCGAGCAGCGCGAGGCACGGAACATCGCCTGCGTGCTCCATCTCGGAGATATCACTAATAACAATACCAAAGAGCAGTGGAAGAATGCTGTTAGGGCCATGAAACTGCTTGATGGCAAGGTGCCGTATTTCATGGCTCCCGGAAATCACGACTACGGCCCCAACGGCTCCGGCACCGAGCGGACGACGCGGTTCAACAGGCACTTCCGCGCCAAATCATTCCGGGGCGCACCTACGTTCGGCGGCTTCTACGACAAGGAACCGAAACGCGTCGAAAACAGTTATCATCTCTTTTCCGCCGCCGGCCGGAAGTTCGTCGTGCTGTGCCTGGAGTTCGGACCGCGCAAGGATGTCGTCCGCTGGGCGAATGAAGTCGCCGCAAAACACGCCGACCGCGAAGCCATCCTCGTGACCCACGCCTTCATCTACGACAACGATACCCGCTACGACTTCAAGAAGTTCGGTGAACAGCAGATGTGGAATCCGCATACCTACGGCATGGCCAAAGCCAGCGCCGGCGATGTCACCGACGGCGAAGAGTTGTGGCAGCAACTGGTGAGTCAGCACGGGAACTTCATCTTCACGATCAACGGTCACGTCCTCCACGACGGCCTGGGACGTGTGACCACCGCAACGCCGATGGGCCGCGACGTGGCGCAGATGCTGGTGAATTTCCAAATGCGCCCCCGCGGCGGCGACGGCTGGCTCCGTCTTCTCGAATTGCGCGCCGACAGGACGATGCACGTCTGCGATTACTCCCCCGTCCGCGGCGAACGCAACGAGTCCGCGCAAAACAAGTTCAGCGTGAAGCTGGCCGCGGTCGGTCCGGCGTGAGCATCCCGCCTGAAATTACAAGCATCCTCGCTTCACCGGGCCAGTCTCAAATCAATTTGCTCGTCTTAGTTCATCTCCAGAACGCGCACCGTCGTTCGGCCCTCCGGCGTTTTGCCAAGCGATGCGGATACCTTGCCACTCAAAATGCTCCTCCCACTGCTGTCTGCACGGAAAGAGTTCTGTCACGCATCCTGACTCAGTGTCAATTCCGGTCAGGTTCGGCCCTTTGTGCAGATTGCAGTCAATGCAGGCGAGGCACAGGTTTTCCGGATCATCCGTACCGCCGTGCTTCCGCGGTATGATGTGCTCGAGGTGCAGGCTGGCCAGCGGCGAGTCCTCCTGACGCAGCGCGCAATACTCACACCGGTCTCCCGCGCGCTGCCGCACCAGTTCGTGAAGCGCTCGCGTCATTTCGCCGCCATCAGCAAAGCCTGCCGTCGCAGCACCGCCGCGAATTTGTTGGCCCGCACGTAGCCTTCGTATTCATCGCGCTCTTCGCTGCTCAGTGCCCCTTCCGTGGATTTGCCGGCGAGCTCTTCAATGCGTTCGCGCAACGCCGGGTTTGCCTGGACCGCCAACACCTGCTCCTCCCTGCCGGAGAGCAAAATCTGCAACCAGGGCTGCAAGCCCGAGTGAAACGCCGACTGTGTACTCATGCCGACATCTTAGCCGGGACCGGATGGGGCTCAAGGTGTTTTAAAATTCCACCCTAAACCCCAAACGCCCCTCACCCCGGATAATTTCTCATAGGCCCGTGACTACTCCGCAATCTGCGCCATATACAGAAGCTCAGCAATTTCACACTTCGCGGAAGCGATTACCAGTTCAGCCATATGACCCGATCTCAAAGATTTGCCCTTTCCTTGAGTTTGATAGCGCTCGTTCCAGCTATTATCCTGCCCACGTTCATGATGGGGCTTCTGGCAGGAGGATTGCTCCTGTTTGTGCCCCTGTTTGCGGCGATTGTGATCGCACTGCGCCCCGGAAGCGGTGAATAGACAGAATAAGAAGTCAGCCATCCCTGGAAGCTTTAGCCGAATCGAACGATGAAAACAAAGAAGCACCATCTCTATGCCGTGATGGGCTCATTGCTCGCGGTCCTAGCTACCGCATTCATCTGGTATCGGATGCCGGTCGGCATTGGAGATATGGATCGCATGGTCTATTGCGCCTGCGGACCCGCCGAAGTGGAGTTTAAGGACGGTAAAATTACCATGGTGCGCTTCGAGCATAAAGATCCGAAACCGGGTGATGTAATCGGGAGCTACACGGTCGCCGGGAAATCCGTGGATATGACCATTATTTTTAACGGCAAGCCCCAGCATCACACGTTGAAGCTGGACCACCTCGGGCTTTTGGCCCCTCCGGGATGGGGCTGCAAATACTACGCCCTCAGCGGAAAGTCATGGAAAACAAAAGTCCATGAACTGCTGGAGCGTATCGGTTTAACAAACAACGGCGAAACCTAACAGGTCCAATCGAACGATGGGGCCTGTAACCCAAAGGATACTGAGAATCCTCAACTGAACTTCCCAAAGAGATCGTGTTCGGGCCATGCGGTCACGGCGTCGGCGGCGCGGGCCAGGGCAGGCTCGATGGCGGAGTCGGGTTTGTTTTTGTCGGAGGACCGCTGGTTGAAAAGCATGGCCCAACTGATGCCGTCCCAGCGGCGGGTGAGGAAGGTGGCGGTACCGGGGAGGCTGCCACTGTGACCGGTATTGATCTCACCATGGGGCCCGGCGAGGCGAACGCTCCAGCCGCAGCCGTAGTAGCGTTTGTCTTTGGTCTCCAGCGGCGGGGGCGGTGGGGCGAGCATTTCGCGAATGGTCTCCGCTTTGAGCAGCGGACTGGCGGCGGGGTCATGCAAAGCGGCGGCGAATTTGGCGAGGTCCACGGCACTGGCAAGCCACGCGCCGTGGGCATCCATCGCCTCCAAATGGAATCCGCCGTAGGGCGGGGACACTTTGCCGGGTTTGTCAGGAAAGACAGAATCCTCCATCTCTTCACCGTCATAGTAACGCACTTCATGGGCGGCCTGCTGGCCGTCGAGTGAGCGGCCGAGGGTCATGTGTTTGATGCCGCAGGGCGTGAGTACGGCTTTCCTGACAAAGTCTTCGTAGCGGCTTCCGGTGAGCTTTTCGATGAGGCGGCCGAGCACACAGTAGCCGAGATTGGAATAGGCGTACTTTGTGCCGGGATCGAAGTCGAGCTGCCGTCCGAGCATGTAGCGGATGATGGCCTCCGGTCCGGCGGGCGCGGGGGTGCCGGTGACTTTGGCAATTTCTCCTGGCCGGAACATGGGATCGAAACCGGCATCGCGGTCCCAGCCGGCGGTGTGCTGGAGCAATTGCCGGACGGTGATGCTTTGCAGCCGGGCATCCGGCTTCGCATCTTTCTCCAAGACCGGCTCCAGTTTCAGCAGATCGAAGGCCTTCGCCTCGAGCGAGAGTCGGCCGTCCTCGATGAGCTTCATGACGGCCACCGCCGTGACGGGTTTGGAAATGCTGGCGATACGGAAGAGCGAGTCCGGCCGGGCGGAGAGCTTGCGGTCGCGGTCGGCCCAGCCGTAGCCTTTGGCATACACGAGACGTTTGTCTTTCACGACAGCGATCGCTGCACCGGGGACGTTGCGTTCGGACATGAAGGCCTCGATTTCGTGATCGAACAAGGCGAACGCAGGGGCGGCATCGGTGGCCTTCTCTGTGCCCAGAAGCAACGAAGGTACCGCGAGAGTGCAGAGTTCGGAGAACCGGCGGCGGGAGAAAGGTGTCGAAGTCATAGGGTAAGATCTTGCAGGGGAATAGTGTGTGCCGGAAGTGAGTCTGCCGGAAGGGCCGGAATTGTGGAAATGGACATTGACCGTGAGGCCGCGAGGAATGTAGGACCTGCTCCGCCCGGCCACCTCCCCCTTTCCATCTGTGGTCGCCATCCTCCACAAGGATTCCCCGTATCCATGAAGCTCCCCCTCCGACTCGGCCTCTCGTTCCTTTGCTGCCGGTCGTGGAAAACCGCGCCCCGAATAACATCACGGGAACCTCCGCCGTGCTCACCGGGGAAGTGACCGACACTGGCAACGACACGCCGGTGGTCACTCGCTACTGGGGCAGCAACTGGCGCTCCGGCTCAACTCCCCGACCTATGTGCCGTTTGCCAGCACCTGGCTGCGCCGCGCCATCACGACCGGCACCGGGACGGACCCCGCTGTGAACCGTCAAAAGGGCTACGACTATCATTACCTTGAGGGGGAATCCATCTACGCCGGCTTCGCCAGCGCCGCCACTCAGCCGGTCGCCGCCAACGCTGACCTCAGCTATCCGAATAAGCCCGTCATTACCTTCACCGGCACCGCCGGTTATCAGGTGAACGACATCCTGCTTCACAGCAGCGACTACATCGATCCGCAGAATGACGCCATCACCGCGGTGCAGTTTCGTGTGGACGAGATCTCAGCACCGGGCATTCCGCTCAACGATTCCACCGTGCCCCGCATTTATGAGATCGAAGAACTCTGGACCTCCCATGAGATCGCCACCTCCGTCCCCACCGCCATCGCCGATGCGCGTGTTCCCGCCGGTGCGCTGCGTGTGGGCCACGCCTACCGCGCCCGGGTTCGCCACAAAGACGCCACCGGGCGCTGGAGCTTCTGGAGCGAGCTGCTGCCATTCGTCACCACCACGCCCGATGTCTCCATCTCTGTGAACGCGCTGCGCATCTCCGGGATCAACTACCATCCCGGTGTTCCCACCGCCGCCGAAGTGGCCGCGCCAGGGTGGAACCCGTTGTGGATTGAGCAGGGAGAACAAGGGGCGCAGCGCGGCATTGGTATCGTCCGGGTTAAATATTGGCAAAAAATCATGGACCCCGGGGAGGCAATTCAAGTAGTCCGTACAGTGGCGGCAGGGAATTCCCCGGGGTTTAGATTCCCTGCCGCCCCTCCCCTTCTGTAATAAATTAAACCTCTAACAAACCGCACCCATGAAACGACTCCTTTTCCGCGCCGCGGCGTTCCTCGCACTTACGCTCGGGACCGCCACGTCGGCTCCCATAGCCGTGCCCAATCCCAGCATGGAACTGCCCGTCCTTGCCGCCGGGGGATGGAACAATGCCCTGACCAATTGGACGGGCACCGCTGGAAGCAACAACGGCAATGCCTTCACGGAATACATTACCGGATTCGCCGCTCAGGGAAACCAGCACATCGGCATGGCGGTCAATTATGACGTCTGGCAGGATCTCACCGGTGTGACCTATCAGGCGGCCACGGAATACACGCTGAAGGTGGCGGTGGGGAATCGCGCCGGCTCCACCGATGCCACGAATGACTCCCAATATGCCTTCGCCCAGGGAGGCGCGGGGACAACGATTGCCCTCTACGGCCCCAACGGTTCCAAGAATGCCTCGCAGTTCACCGCCGGCACCTTCGGCGAGGCCCCGCCCCTTGTAATGAACACCTCGGCTTATCCCGGGGCAGTGGGCCAAACCATCCGCGTCCTGGTGCGCTCCCGCGGAACCAACCGCTCGCACTTTGACAACATCAGGCTCACTCGCACGTCCCCTGGTGCCGTCACTCATGGCACGCCGTCGCCGCTGGCCACCACCGCCACGGTGCCCGTGATCATCACGGATAACGGTGATTCGGCCAATTTCTCCGGCACGCTCTACTACGGCGTCACCGATGGCGGCACCGTGGCTGGCGACTGGTCCAACAACGTCCCTCTCGGCACGGCACTAGCCACAGGCGCGACTGCGAATGGCACGGTCTCCGGCCTCACGCCGGGAGGCAACTACTTTTTCCGCGCCAAAGGCACTAACTTCGCCGGCGACGTGTGGGCCGCCACGACCGGATCGTTCACCACCTCCATTCCCACGCTGCCGAGTCTGCAAAACAGCGCCGCCACAGCCATAGGCACACACGCGGCCACTTTGAATGGCCAGGTGCTCACCAATGGCGGCGATATCCCCGCCGTGATCACCTACTGGGGCACCGCCGACGGCGGCACTACGCCCGGCAACTGGCAGTTCTCGGCCAATCTCGGCCTCAGGAATGTCGGCGCGTTCAGCAACACGATTACCGGCCTGCCCCACAGCGCCACCTATTACTACCGCTCCTCTGCCACCAACGCCTCGGGCACTGCGTGGTCGCCGGACACATTGTCCGTCACCACGGTCACGGTCACGCCGCCGTCGGCGCTGGTGATTCAGGATCCCATCGGCACCACCGGCTACACGGCGCTGCTCAACGGTCGTGTCGTGGATCCCGGCAATGAAGCGCCGGACGTCACCATCTTCTGGGGCGGGACGGACGGCGGCACCACGCAAGGCAACTGGGAGAACAGCGTGACATTGCCCGCGCAGCCGGGTGCCTTTGGCCACCTCGCGAACAACCTGGCGCCGAATACCACCTACTACTGGCGCGCCCGCTCGGTGAATACCAATGGCACTTCATGGGCACCCGCGACGGTCGCCTTCGCCACCAACGCAAAGCTGCCGGTCTTCATCAACGAGATCCACTACGATCCGTCCGACCACACCAAACGCATCGAATTCATCGAACTCTGGAATCCGAGCACCACGCCGATCGTTATCTCCGGCTGGAAAATCACCGGCCCCGTTGATTACACCTTTGCCAATCCCACCACGATCGGGGCCGGTTCCTACATCGCGGTGGCGGAGAATCCCGCGGCGCTCACCGCGGCCTACACTGTGGGCGGCACACTGCTCGGCCCGTGGGCCGGCGCACTGCCTAACGGCAGCGGTTCGGTCGTGCTGCGCGATGCCGCTTACACTCAGGTGGACGACGCGGATTACCGCCAGGGATTTCCATGGCCGACGCTCGCCGCGGGCGGCGGTCCTTCCGCGGAACTCATCAATCCCGGGCTGGAGAACGATGTCGGCGGCTCGTGGCGCAGTTCCACCGCCCCCACCCCTGGCCGCGTGAATTCCGTCTATGCCACCGTCACGGGCCCGGGCATCAGCGATGTGGACTACGCCGCCGTCGCTGTGCCGGCACAGGGAACCGTGGTAAAGAGCGGCCAGGACGTAAAAGTCACGGCCTATGTGGAAGACCGCAACGGCGTAAGCAGCGTGACACTGCAGTACCAGATCAACGACCCCGGCAGTTACATCCCGCGCTACACCCAGACGAATCCTGCATCCATCACGCCGGCGCTCAATCCGGCGTTCAACAACGGCTGGGTTTCCCTCCCCATGACCGATGACGGTCTCGGCGGCGATACGCTCGCGGGCGACAAGCTCTACACCGTCACTGTGCCCGGCAGCCTCGCCGTGCATCGCCGCCTCATGCGCTGCCGCATTGTCGCCAATGACGTCCTCGGGACCGCCGGGCAGGCTCCTCAGGCGGATGACGAGTGCCCCAACTTCGCGTGGTTCGTCTATGACGGCTGCCCCGGCTGGAGCGGTGCCTTCCGCCCCGCGAGCATCCCCACTCCGGTGGTTGGCTCCACCGCCATTCAGAATTATTCCGCCAGCCTCACCAATTCCATCGAGCCGTTCCACCTGATCTCCACGGACGCTGACGTCATCAATTGCCAATACAGCAATTCTTCGTCGCTCGACCGCCCGTTCCCCGGCACCTTCGTCTATAAGGGGAAAGTGTATGACAACATTCTCTACAAGAATCGCGGCATCGGATCCACCTACAACACCGGCAAGAACAAGTGGGCCATCAAGTTTAACCGCGCTCGAGATTTCCAGGCGTCCGACAACTGGGGCCGCCCCTACAAGGAAACGTGGAATTCCCTGAGCCTTGACGCCAACGCTTATCCCTGGGCCAGTGTCTTCCGCGGAGCCGCCGGCATTGAGGAAGCCGCCAGCTATCGCGCCCACGAACTCGCCGGCAGCCCGTCCCTGCGCACTGCCTACGCTCACCTCCGCGTCATTCGCCGTGCTGCCGAATCCAACCCCGCCGGCACGCCCGTCACCGAATCGCTCGGCACCAATTTCGACGGCCAGTATTCCGGCGACCTCTTCGGCCTCTACATGATGCTGGAGCCGACGGAGGGCAACTTCATCGGCGAACGCACGCTGCCCGACGGCAACCTCTATGCCATTGAAGGCAACAACGGCGACCAGAAATACCAGGCAGCCAATCAGCCAACCGGCACCGACTGGACCACCTTCCGCACCAACATCCTCTCCGCCGGGCAGACCGAAGCCTGGTACCGGGCCAACATGGACCTGCCGGCCCTCTATAACTTCATGGGCCTCGGCCGGCTCTTCGGAAACGTGGACGTCCGTCCCGGCGACAACTATCGCTTCTACCACCGCAGCAGCGACGACCGCTGGGTCATCCTCGCCTATGACCTCGACATGATGTTCATTGCCGCGCATCACTGGGCCGGCACCATTGACGGCGTCGTTGCCGCAGCATCGCCCAATGCCATCGCCGCGATCAAACGCATTCCGGCCATTGCGCTGGAGTACCGCAACCGCTGCCGGGAACTCCTGAGTCTCATCGCGAGCGATCCCTCTGTCACCGGCGGCCAGATCGGCCAGCTCATGGATGAATACGCGCAGATGGTGAATCCCGCCGGCACCGCCCTCACATGGGCCGATCTCGACGCCGCCATGTGGAACTTCCACCCGCGCACCACGGGCAATACCACCAACACCGGACAGAGCAACAGCAGGGCTAACTTCTTCCGTGCCACCTACAACGATGGCGGTCGCGGCGGCCTCGGCGGCTCGGTCGCCACCGGCACATGGATCCGCTCGATTCCAGATCCTGACGTGGACGGCATCGGCGACCACGAGAGCCTAACAAAGTGGTTCACCAACTACGCCACCAACACCTACCCGGCCAATACCCGCTGGATCCGCAAAGCCACCAGCGCCGGCCCCTTCACCGGCGGCACGGGAGCTGATCCCGATGTGAACCGCCAGAAAGGCTTCGGCTACAAATACCTCGAATGGGAATCCCTCCACGGCGGCTACTTCAACTGCACAACCAATCCTCCCGCCGCCACCGCCATCGGCGACCTCACCGCCGCCGGCATTGACCGCTACTACGCCGGCGATTCCCTCGCCACCCTCGCCGCCAACAGCCAGGTGCTCTATCCGAACAAGCCCACTGCCACCTACGCCGGCACCGCCGGTTATCCGGTGAACGATGTGCAGATCCAAAGCAGCGACTACACCGCTCCCGCCGGCGGCGGCGCCATCAGCGCCGTGCAGTATCGCATCGGTGAAATCTCCGCGCCCGGCATCCCATTATACGACCCCTTCGCGCCGCGCATTTATGAACTGGAAAGCATCTGGACCTCCGCGGAAATCGCCACTGCTTCTCCCGCCGGTATTCCCGCAGTGAAGATCCCCGTGGTCGCCATGCGCCCCGGCCACACCTACCGCGCCCGCGTCCGGCACAAGGACACCACGGGACGCTGGAGCTTCTGGAGCGATGCCGTGCAATTCATCCCAAGCCCCCCCGACGTGACGGTCTATCAAAACGCCCTCCGCGTGGTGGAAGTGAATTACAATCCCGCCATCCCCACACCCGCGGAACTCGCCAACCCCGGCTGGAACGCCGCATGGGACGAACAGGACATGGAATTCCTCGTCGTGCGCAACATCAGTGCCCTGGCGCAGGACATGACCGACCTTCGGTTCACCAAAGGTGTGGACTACGACTTCACTCCCGGCTTCACCATCCCCGCCGGCGGCGACGCGGTCCTTGTGAAAACTCCCGCGGCCTTCGCCATTCGCTATCCCGGCATCCCCGTTGCCGGCACCTACGGCACCGGCAATCTCAGCAACGCCGGCGAAGAGATCAAACTCAGCTATGGCGCCGGCGTCGCCATCATCACATTCACTTACCTGGACCGCCTCCCGTGGCCTTCATCGCCTGACGGTACGGGCCCCACGCTGGTTCTCAAGACACCGGCAAAGCCCGGCCTCGATCACAATGACCCCGCGGAATGGCGCCCCAGCGATCTTCCCTACGGCGACCTCATGAACTACGCCACCTGGGCCTCCCGCAACCCTGGCCTTTCCGGTCCCGGCGGCGACGATGACAACGACGGTTTCGACAATCGCCTTGAGTATGCCCTCTTCGGCGATCCGTATAAATCCTCCACCCTGCGCGCCCCCACCGCGGAGTTCAGTGTCATCAGCGGTCAAACCTACGCCACACTCACATTCACCCGCCGCAGCGAGGCCGGCGACACCGCCTTTGCTGTCCAGTTCAGCGGCGAACTGATGACGTGGAACATCCCCGGCGTCATTGTCAGCAGCACCGACAACGGCGACGGCAGCCGAACTGAAGTCTGGCGCTCCGCTGACCCGGTCAGCGCCCGCGCGCGCCTCTTCGGCCGCGTCGTGGTGAATACGGTTCCCTGACAACAGCGCGCCAGCAGCCTGTCGGACTTAGGAGCCGCGCGTGGCGGGGGAGGCGGACGGATAACTTTTCTGTCAGGCCGGGAAGGTGCATGGGCACCGGGGCGCAATTCGCCGCAACGGTTGTCGGCCTGGCCTGCGGCTGTCGAGCTTCGACGGTTACCCTCGTATTCCTACCCTCATTATTACTTTGAAAAAATCACCCCAAAAATCAGCGTAACTCGTTGATTTTAAAGTGGCGGAGAGGGTGGGATTCGAACCCACGGTAGGTTTCCCTACGGCAGTTTTCAAGACTGCAGCCATAAACCGCTCGACCACCTCTCCAATTGTGCGCGGGGCATGGGGACGATGCGCGTGTGGTTCGCGGAGGCAAGGAGAAGTTGCGGGGCTCAGAGGCTCATTGTCCACTGGCCGGCGCGACGGGAAACACTAACGGGAGCGCCGAAAACACGGCTGAGGACGGGTGCGGTGAGGACTTCCTGACAGGGCCCGGCGGCAACGGCACGTCCTTCGCGGAGGGCGAGGATGTGGGTGCAGGCGGGAGGAATTTCCTCAAGGTGGTGCGTCACGAACACAAGCGCGGGGCCGTGGCGCTGGGTGGCGAGTTGCTGGATGAAGTGGAGAAAGCGCCGGCGGGCGAGCGGATCGAGGCCGGCGCAGGGTTCGTCGAGAATGAGCAGGGCGGGATTTGAAATGAGGGCGCGGCCGATGAGGACGCGCTGGCGTTCGCCCTGACTGAGTACGGCCCACGGGCGTTCGAGCACGGCGGTCGAGCGAATTTGCCGGGCGATGCGGCGGGCGGCCGCGGTCTCGGCGGGGGTGAGTCGGCCCCAGTAGTTGATTTGTCCTGACACACCGCTGCCGATGATGCTGAGTGCGGTTTCGTCGTCGTCCACCATGCGGCGCAGGCTGCTGCTGACGATGCCGATTCTCCGCCGCAGGCCGATCCAGTCGCTTTCGCCGTAGGTTTCTCCCAGCACGGTGATGCGTCCGGCGGTGGGATTCAGAAATCCGGTGAGGCAACTGAGGAGCGAGGTTTTCCCGGAACCGTTAGGGCCGAGAATGGTCCACATCTCACCAGGCTGAACGCGCCACGTCAGGTTCCGGAGCACCCGCGTGTCGCCGCGGCTGACAGTGAGACCGGAGACATCGAGAACGGGTGCGCTCATGCGGTGCGTTCAATGAGTGCGGCGTAGGCACCATCCACGTGGTCGCGGTGCGGCAGGAGGAGTTTGTCCTCCAGCAGGGACCAGCCGGGAGCATCCTTCAAAACCGCTTTCACGAGTTGAATGTTCTCTGCGGGCTCGATGCTGCAGGTGGAATAGACGAGGCGGCCGCCGGGCTTGAGCAATGCCAGCATGCGCATCAGCAGCGCGTGCTGCGTGGCGGTGATGATGCGGAAGAAGTCGGGCTGAAGCCGCCAGCGGGCGTCCACACGGCGGCGGAGCACGCCGGTGTTCGAGCAGGGGACATCAAGGATGATGCGGTCGAAGCCTTCCTTAAAGCGCTGGCTGAAGAAGGCGGGCTCGGGATTTTTCTCCCAGTCCTGGATGTGGCTTTCAACGATCTTCACGCCGAGGCGCGCCATGTTATCGCGGAAGCGTTCGAGCCGCCTGGCGGAGGAATCGGTGGCGATGATGATGCCTTCGTTTTCCATCTGCTGTGCAAGGATGGCGGTCTTGCCGCCGGGGGCGGCGCAGGCGTCGAGCACGGTCATGCCGGGTTTTGCCTTGAGCATGAACGGGGCGATGCCGGTGGAGGGATCCTGCGCATAACAAACCCCGGCGCTGAGTTCCGCCCGCGGCGGTTCGTTCACGCGGTACCAGCCCTGGACGGGGCCTTCGAAGGGTTCGGCACCAGGAATGGCGGCTACGGCGGCGGCGGAGCGCTTGTGGAGTTCGTTGATCCTGACAAAAACCGGCGCGGGGGAATTGCACCACTCGCCGAGCGTCTCCACGGCTTCCGTGCCGTAGCGCTGCGTCCAGTCCTGCACGAGCCATTCGGGCAGCGAGTGACGAATGTGCGGCGGCAACTGGCGGCGCAGGCTGAGCAGGGCGTCGCGTTCGCGCAGAGAGCGGCGGAGCACGGCATTGACGAGGCCTTTGGCGCGTCCGGCGAGGTCCACGGTTTCATTCACCGCGGCGTGGTCGGGCATGCCCAGGATGTGAAGCTGCGCTAGGCCGAGCCGCAGCCATTCGCGGGCGTCGTCATCGAGTTTGCCGCCGTCTCGCAGGTGATCGAGCCATGCGTCGAGCAGCGAGCGGTGGCGCAGTACGGCGAGGACGAGCGCATTGAGGAGCGCACGGTTGGGGCCCGAGAGCTGGTGCTGCACGGCGGCGCGCTCCACCATTTCCTCGGCATAGAGTCCCTGCGGCGACCAGCGCCGGAGAATCTGCCATGCGCAGAGCCTTGAGTTGGGTTGCCAGTCAGCCATTAGCGCGGCGATGGGGCGGCGGCCGCGGGCCGGTTGACGGGTGACAGCGTTTCCTCCGGGGAGAAGATGGGCACGGCGGCTTCCGCCGGAGCAGAGGAGGCGGGGGCCGCCTCCGGCAGAATCTTGTCGGCGAGCCGCTCAATGCCGCTCTTTGCCATGCGGCTGTTGGGGTAAATGCGTTCGGCGCGGAGATAGCCGGAAAGGCTGATGCCAAGCCGGCCTTTTTCCTCGTCGGCTTTGGCGTCGTTGAGGGCGTTGATAAAGCTGGCGCATTTCTCACTGAGCTTCGCGAGGCGCAGATTCACTTCATTGTCGTCAGGGAAGTCCTGCGACACTTCCTTGAGTTCCTCCCATGCACCGAAACTATCGCCCATCTTGACGAATTTGTCGGCGGTGAGGGTGACTTCCTCCACTTTACTGACTTTATTGAGCACGGCGGTGAGCTTGGCTTCGTACTCGGGTTTGCCCAGCACCGCTCCGCCGTATTTCACTTTGTCCCGCCAGATCTCGCGGAGGTTGTTCTGGGCGAGCAGGGTGTCGAGGTCGTTGAGAATGCGGCTGTGCATGTCGCCATACGTGGCGACCTGCGTGGAAAATGCTTTTAAGTCAGGATTGGTCGGCCAGATGAGAGCGGCCTTCTCAATTTCCTCGGCGACTTTTTTGTCGTCCTTCTTAATCGCGGCACTGCGGGCGCTGGCAATATGGAGGCCGCTGGCGGCGCGGGCGGTTTCGATGGCGGCGCGGGGCTTGGAGTAGTCGAAGTCTTTCGCCGTTTTGCGCATCCGCTCCACGAGTTCCTCGGCGAGAGTGTAGTCTTTCACCTCGATGGCGGAGATCAACTGGTTGGCATCGCGGACGAAGCCGAGGACTTTCTGTTTCTGCGTGCGCGGCAGCGTGCGCATCTTCGGAAGATACTCCCCGATCATGAAGGACTCGCTGAGGCGTTTGCTGGCACTTTCGAGATCGTTATTGAGCACGAGGTGGTCGAAGGATTCGACGCCTTCATCCACGTCGCGGATGAATTCGCTGCTCAGCGCATCGAGTGCGGAGACGGTGGGCGTGGTGCCGGTGGTGCGGGTGAACATCTTCTCGACGTCCGAGCCCTCCTTGAGTTGCAGTTCACTGCTGCCGTCTTCGTAGAGAAGACGGTAAAGGCGGCAGGCGAGGATGACGTGCTCAAAGCGGCGCTGAAGAAAAAGCTGGACGATGAGCGCCTGGAATTCGACTTTCGACTTCAATTCGCTGGCGGTGAGTTTCGCGGAATTGGCGATGCGGTTGGCGTCAATCTCGATCATCCTCTTGATGTCCTGCGCGGAGCGGGAGAAGTTCGCGACATCCTTTGTCACCGTGGATGGCGGCGCGCCATCCTTGCCAGGAGCGGACTCCATTTTCTGACGCGTCTGTTCGGCTTCGCCGGCCACTTCCATGTTCCAGCCGAGGTTTTTCAAATCCTGCATCAGTTCCTTGTTCCGCTTCGCGAGGCCCCTTTCGAAGCGCTGATGCAGGACCACGCCATACACGGCCTGGGCGAGGGAATCACAGAGCCGCGCATCAATGGGATGATCGGCGGCTTTCAACAGGAGCGACATGGTAACGGCGATTTTTGGGCCGCCGGGGCGGCTTGGCGACATCGCTTTGGTCGCCTCAAGGAGGAGGTCGCGGTATTCCTTGTCCTTCGGTCCGTTGGCCTCGGGCACGGCGAGAAATTTCTCAAAGCGGGCACGGAAGACGCGGTTGTTAGTCACATTCCACATATGGCCGTCCCACTGGGCGGTCTCAGAGCCGGGATCCATGAAGGGCACATCCTCGCCGAGAAATGATTTAGGCTTTTGCTGCCCGCCGCCCTTGTTGACGATCGTGGTGTTGTTGCCGCCGCCGGAGCCGCCGGAGCCATCACCGGCATCGAAGACCTGAGCGTGCGCCGTGAGCGCGAGCGGGAGAGTGAAGAGGAGGGAGGGAAGTTTCATGAGAGTGATCAGTGATCGGTTATCAGTTCCGGCGGCGCACCGGTCAGGATTTGCGGATGTCCTCGGCGATCAGCGTGCCGCCCTTGTCCACGAGGACGCTCATTTGAAATTCCTGGCCGACCTGGATGTTCATGCTGCTGAATCCGGCGGGCACGAGTACGGGAATGGGAAGGGGATCGGCGATGGCGCTGTCCTTCACTTCCATGCTGAACAGCCGGGCGCTGTCTCTGCTGCTGAAGCGCAACTGCTTGACGATGGTCCCGGCGACCACGTATTTATTTCCCCTCATGCCGATAACGTTTTGCTGATACTGGCTGGCGGAGAATGGGTTGCCTTTGAGGGTGTCGCCCTTGTCCCGGGCGAACAGCCAGTAGGCCCCGCCGGCGAGGGCGAGGAAAGCGACAGCACCGGCGAGGTGCATGGGTTGAAGACCGGAACGGCGACGGGCCATGAGCAGAGGGGAAGTGGGGTGACCGGGAGGAGACTATCCCGACGCCGTGGGATTGTCCAGGACGCCATTTGGTCTAAAAGAGGGTGGTGCTCGGTGCTCGGTGGTCGGTGGTCGGTGGTCGGTGGAGAGTGACCGGGAACAGCGAACCGAGTACCGTCGCCGCACGCTTGACGCCGCGGGTTGAGGCAGGACTGCTCTGCCATGACACGAGCACTGCTGGTTTTTACTTTGGCCGCGGCGGCGGTTGTCCTGCGGGAGGTGGGGCCAGTTGGCGTAGAGGGAGTGGACTTCGTTCTGCACGGCGTCGGCGCTCAGGTTCTGGATGCGGGCGAAGTCTATCTCCCCTTCCAGCCGGGCAATGTCGCTCTGGAGCTGGAGGAGCCTTTCCGCCAGCGGCCTGTAGTAGCTGCCGAACTCCTCGATCGGGATCTGATCGTCGAGGTAGAGGCGGTGCGTCGTCGCCATCTCGTCGCGCACCTTCTGCAGCTCGATCCGCTGACTGGCGAACAGCCTTTGCTTCTCTTCGAGATTGCGCTCGGCGTTTGAGGTGGCAGGCGACCCGGACCCTATCTTGTAAAGATGTCAGTCCTCTTGTTCCAACTCTCCTGTTCCACTCACTTTAACGGCAACCGGGATCCCGTTCGCTCCGGTCTTCTCCAAATCAGCATCGCCGGCGGGAGCACCCGCTGGAGTAAGGTGGCCGTTATTGGGCGAAAGCAGTGTGGTGCGGCTGTCTCAGCCGCAGTCCGACCCCGTCCCACGTTTCTCATGCCTGTCGCCGCAACTCCAGCCTCCTTTAGTCACGTATCTTCTCTCTGCCAATTTCCTGCAATTGTCGTTTTATGCACACCAGTAGTTTCCCAAGCATCATCGTGAGCCCCGCCGCGAAGAAATTGGCTACCCGCGAGGACATCGTTGCCGGGCTTCAAAACCACCGCTCACTCGGAAGCCTGCCTTATGGGTTCGTGGGTCGCCGCGAGAAAAAGTTCATGGTAGTGACGACAGGCAATCACGTTCGAACGTTCTTTTGCCTGGATACCGAGTTCGACGAATACACCAAGAATCTAACGCTTCGCGAGATCAACGAAACCACGGTGAACGAATAGCAGCGCTCAAGATTGCTTCCGCAACTGGCGGAGGTTGTAGAGGGTCCGCCACTCCTTCCCGATTGGCCGCGCTCCGGTCTTGCGGCAGGTTTGACTTCGACCTGCAAACCATGGGCGGTTTCGCTCAAACCAATCGTTGATGAATTCGCGGCTGCCGATGATGACGCCATGGGTGAGGTGCTTCACCCGTTTCAGCAGTTGTTCGCGCCGCACGCCGGATGCGGATTCGAGCCGCTGCTGCACCCGTTCGCTGACCCCACGGCGCACGGTCTTC
>JANNVM010000611.1:0-12451 GCA_031414455.1 Verrucomicrobiota bacterium | reverse complement strand
CCCCTTTGCACCCCGGTAGAAGCCGCCGTGGACCGGCAGTATGAGGAACTCGTGCTCCGCCACACCGCCGCCCGCGGCTTCCGCAACCGGGCGGCTTTTTGGGATCCGGTCAACTTGACATCCCCCGGCTGGGCCGCAACTTTTCCCCATGCAACTCACCCTCGAACTCGACGACGAAACCTGCGCCACTCTGCAATCACTGGCCAAAGAAGAGCAGTGCAGTCCCGGGAGGATCATCGCCCGCGCCCTGCGCCGCCTGCCGCGCCGCCAGCCCGGGCCGCCCGTGCCGGAACCGCATGGTTACACCATTCCGGTGTCGCAGGGCCGCCCGTTCACCATGGAGGATGTGCAGCGTATTGAAGACGACAACGATTTGAGGGGCATGGCATGACCTGGCTGCTTGATGGCAATGTCCTCGCAGCCGTCTCCATGTCCGGGCATCCTCACCATCAGAAGGCGGCGGCATGGTTACATGCTATCAGCGGCCGTTTCGCCACGTGCTCTGTCACCCAGGGCACGCTCTTGAGGCTCCATATGTGCCTTGCAGCCGATCACAGCGCCGCCGCCGCATGGAAAGCCCTCGCAGGCGTCGAAGCCCACCCGCTTCATGACTATTGGGACGATGACCTGCCCTATCGGGAAGTGGACACCGCAGGCCTCAGGGGACACCGTCAGGTCACCGATGCCTGGCTCGCGGAACTCGCCCGTCGCCACGGTGCCAAACTCGCCACCCTGGATCAGGGCATGGCAACTGCGCAGAGTGATGTGGCCGTCCTGATTCCCTGAGCACATGAGTGCGAACCGCAAGTTCCCGAGTGCGAACCGCAAGTTCCCGGGTAACTTCTCACCGAACAGTTGCGCGCCCTCGGGCTGGACTGGGAGGACCGGTAGCGGCGGCCAGCCAATGTACAGGGCCGCAGCCTCGAATCCCGCCTCATTCAGTTCGCAGATGGCGGGTGGCGGGTTCCATGCCGCGAGGGCAGCGGCCTCCAACACTTCGATATGCAGCGAAATCGAATGCTCCCCCGCAATCTACTCAGCGGCGATTCGGGTCGCCCGGACGCTGCTCCGCTCCACACGCTCCAGTTTGTTCCGGCAATCCTCCACGATGCCGTCGGCGATGTCCGCGGGCAGTTCTCCCTCAATGGTGATGATGACTTCGCTGCCTTTGCTGTTATAGCGAACTGTTACTCCATCCAGAGTGATCCTCACCGTACGGCTGTCGTCAGCGTCCTCTTTTGATGGCGAGTGTATGACCGGAGGCTGATAAAGTCTGTCATAGGCTTCTTCATCGGGCTCGCCTTTCAGCGAATCGCGGAGCGAAGCTTTTTCCTTTTCCGCATCCCACTTTACCTGCCGATACCATTTCACATTACTGTATTCCGACAGGTGCAGCCTCTTCTCATCTGTCCTTTCCAAAATCCAGCGGGGCCAAAGCCGTCGCGACAGTCTTTCCCATCGCCAGTCGTCCAGACGCAGTTTCCACTCATCCAGATTTTCAAGTAGCGTTGCGTCCGCACGCCAGATTTCCCCGCCTTTCACAACGATGGAATTACCGTCCGCCGACAGTTCTGCCGTGTGCCTGCTGATCCAACCAGGGCATTCCCCAGTCGTAGCCACGCGGCTCATGGAGAGTGTCCTCACATTCAGCGTGAATACCTGCGTCTGTCCCGGCATACGATCATCCGAATAGCCCAGGTTGCCGATAATGATGATGTGCCCTCCGGCCAGCGTGGCCGTATGAAAATCCGTCGGCGGGAACAGCTCACGCGGGTAGCCAAGGATTTCCACCTCTCCGTCTTTGTGGAGCACAATGGTGTCATTGTAGATGTAGAAGTCCGGGTCGTAGTAATCTTCATGCTCTCCGGCGATGAGCACAAGCCTGCCATCCGGCAAATCCACCGCCCTCTGCCCCATACGGTCATTGCACCAGCATGGCTCGAAACCAAAGGACGAAGGCCCCTGAAACTTATCGTTTCCTGAATACGCACTCAGTCCGGTCCTCACAAACCATTCCCAGACAGGGGAATGTACCCGTGTGGGATTCTCCGTCCCGCTGCGCGGGCGGCGCCATTCCAGAAAAGTCTCGCGGGAAAAATCAGGCTCAAGGTCCGCCTGATCCGACAAGCCTTCCTCCATGCGCTCAAAGCTGGTCATGCGATACCAGTCGCGCCAATCTTCACGGGGAGTCTCTGTTTCGTCCATGCATGGCTGAACCATAAAATGCACGCCCTGCCAACCATGCTTATCAGATTGCAGGGATAATTGAAGGTGCGGACACGATTCCGGGGAACTTGCGTTACGCACGATTCCTCCAGAGCGGCGAGCTACGGCGAGATGCAGGGCGTCGTTGGTGCGGATGAGAATGGAGATTGCGCAGTGAGCACCGCGTGATTCCGAGGCCACTGTGTTTGATATCGCGCTCTGAAACCGCAGGGGAGTCCGCGAGGACGGACAGGCAAAGAACTTCTGTCTCCACCCGCAATTTGTGCTGCGCTCGCGGCATGACGGCGACATTTGAGCAAATCCGGGAAGCGGCGCTGCACCTGCCAAAGGGAGAGCAGGCACGACTGCTCGCGGCGGTTGCTCTGGAGGTGACCGATGCCTTTCCGGGGATTGATTTCCAGAATGGCGTGTGCGGCGGGGCGGCGCGGGTGGTGCGGACGCGGGTTCCGGTGTGGACGCTGGAGGCGGCGCGACGGGAGGGGATGAATGACGCGGCGATTCTCGCGGCCTGGCCGGGTCTCACAGCGGAGGATCTCGCCAATGCCCGGGCCTACGCGCGCAGTCACCGGGCGGAGATGAACCGTGAGATCGCGGCGAATAATGACGACTCGTGATGGCGCGGCTCTATTCCAACGAAAATTTCCCCCTCCGCCCACTGAAGTTTGGGACGCGCAGGAGCATCGTCCCTACCTGGCGAAATGGGTCATTGCGGGCATGACGTGCTGACCCCCGCTGGAGGGCGGCCAGGCAAATCGGGCATCCCGGATGACAAAGTGCTGGCGTATGCCACCACGGAGGGTCGTGCGGTGCTGACGTTCAATCGCGGGGATTTCATCCCTCTCCACAAGGGCACCAGCACGCACGGCGGGATTATCGTCTGCACATTCACTGCGGATTTTGTCGCGCTGGCGGAGAAAATTCACGCGGCGCTGGAATCCGCTGGGTCCCTGGAGGGAATACTTTTGCGGGTGAATCGCGGACCGTGAGACCGCCGGTGACGAAGCCCACGAGTCTCGCGCCCTGGGGCTGGACTGGGCGGACCGGTAGCATCCGGGTGGCACACAAATTCCGCGCCTACCGTGTAACATCGTCCGGCAGACGGAGAAGTACCCTGTGGGGCTCGAGCTGCCGTGTCCGGTAATTTCATGACCGCGTTCCACTGCGGTGCGCCCCGCACACAACCAATGAAATCAACATCAGGAAAGGACTAACGATATGAAAGAAATAATGACTCGACGTAATTACCTCGCCGCCGCCGGCGGTGTGCTGGCGGCGGCCACTTGCCTTCCGGCGCAGGCGTGCGATGATCGCAGCGACCCGGCCCGCGGCGGGAACGATGCCGATATCCTCTATGGGCATGGCATGGTCTGGAACCGGGAACTGCCCGGGGAAGCCGGAGACGTGAAGCTGTCGTTCGACCTTCGCGTCAACCTGAAGGCGGGCACCGGCTTCGGGACGGCGGAGGATCCTATCCACCCTGACTGGAACCTCCACTACTCCATAGACTCCGCCGTGCAGGAGAAAGTGCGCGGCGGGGAAAACCGGTACACCATGACCGGGGTCGTCACCCGCGCTAACGATCCCGCAAAAGTGGGTCTGCCCGTGCGGATCCTTGCCGAGACCCGCGGGGACACCACCGCGATCGCCATCGCGGTCGGGGACATGGCCTTCGGGGGCGCAGGTCTAGTCGTCATCGCCATTATCGCGGTCCTGATCGCCCTGCTCATTCCGGCGGTCCAGAAAGTAAGATAGCTGCCGACCGGGCCGCCCGAAGTCATGACCGGACTGATCCCGCTGGACACGCTCGAGCTTTACCGATGGGCCGTGCAGGATCCGGAGACGCACGCCATCGTGCTCCGCACCATGTATGAGCAGCTTCGGCCTGGCGGTAATCCTATCGTTCTTCGCGAGGACTTCGCGGGCACTTCCGCGGAGTCCGTCGCGTGGGTCCTCCTCCAGCCCGGGGGCCGCGCCGTCGCGGTGGATCTCGACGGACCGACGCTCGAGTGGGCGCAGCGTCGCGCCGTTCGAGTGCTCGGCCCGCTGGCGTCCCGAATTGCGTTCGTCCCGGGCGACGTTCGGAGCGTCGGGCCTCCAGAGGTACCGCCAGCCGATATCGTCTCAGTCTTGAACTTCAGCATCCTCTGCCTGCGCGAACCAGAAGAACTTCGCTCTTACTTGTGTAAGGCCATCACCGGGCTGGCCCCGGATGGAATTCTGGTTCTCAACCTCTTCGGCGGTGCGGCTGCCGTCGAGCCCGGCACCACCCGGCACCAGGTGACGCCATTCCCCCGGCTGTCCACCGAGTCTCCCATCCCGGCCTTCGAATATCTCTGGGAAGTTCGCAGCTTCGACCCGGCCTCGCATCGTCTCGACTGCAGCATCCACTTCGTCGTCCCGGACCCGGCGGCACCCGGCGGCACCCGCGAAGTGCGGGATGCGTTCACGTATGACTGGCGACTGTGGTCTGTGCCGGAAATTGTCAGGGCCTGTGTCGAAGCGGGCTTCTCCAGCGTGCAGTTATGGCGTCACACCTGCGACCCGTTGAAAGGCGCTACCGGCGTGTTTCTCGGCCCCGTCGAGCCGGACAGCCTGCCTGCCACCGGGAAGTGGACCGCCTACATCGTCGCGTGCCGCTAAACCAGTAGCGTGGACTTCCAGTCCACCTGTCATCCGGAGGGCACGGGGGAGTTGAAGTCCACTGCACGGCGGCACAAAAATTTCTGCGGCTTCTGTGTAACAACCACCGGCAGACAGAGGAGTACCTGCAGGGGCCTGCGCCGCCACGGTGGCGGCGGACCGACAACCAATGCACTCAACACAGACATGAAAACGAAAACCATAACCACAGTGCGCGCCCGCCTGCTCGGGCTCGCCGCTTTACCTGCGATGGCCGCTCTGAGCACCACGGCGGTGCGGGCGTCCGGCGAAGTCCGCTGCGTGCCGGATGTCATCGGGCAGTTCAACGCGCTAACCGAACGGCCGGACCCGCTCGGCTTCTACATCGGGGACTCGCCCAACCCCACCGCCTGCAAACACTACCAGGGCATGGTGCGTGTCGAGGATGCGGACGGAACCCCGTACTTCATCGTGAGCCGCAGCGGCGTGCTGCCGCCCGTTCCCGGCCCGGACGATTTCCTCTGTGGCGACATCGGCACCGAGGATGATCAACCGGGCAATCTCCTCATCGTCCGCATGGGATCGCGCGACAAAAACGGCGAGCGCCTGCGCAGCAACCGCCTGCGGCGCGACGTTAACCTCACCGACACGCCGCCTGATCTGCTGGACACGACGGTGTCGTACTTCACCTTCGACGGCGAGGGTGACTTTCCCAACTACGGCCATCCGGGCGGGATGCAGTTGGTGGGCAATATTCTGGCTCTGGCGGTGGAGGCGCCGTACCGCAGCGGCGACCCGGTGGCCCGATTCCTGTTCATTGATGTGAGCGATCCCGAGTTCCCGGAAATCCGCAGTACCTTCGATCCGCCGGAAGAACTGGGAGTATTGGCGGGAATGGTCGGCCTCACGCCGCTCGCCAATGGCCGTTACCTCATGGTGGTGACGGGAGGAGTTAATAACGAACTTTGGTTCTTCGAATCGCTGCCCACCGATGGCCGAAGGGATAGTCCTCTTGGAACCGACCTTGGGGCCGGTTCGTTGTCCTGGGTTCTGAAGGACAAATGGAGGCCGCAGATCAAATTCGGGGATCCGGATTACCCCGAATTGACGGAAGTGCCCGTTATACCTCCGCCACCCATCAACACTGAAGACGGAAATTACCTCGAGCAGAACTGGCCGAATGATTTGGGTGAGGCGCACCAAACGCTTCAGTTCCTGCGTGAAGGCGACCTCCATGGCACGCTCTATCTTGCCGGTGCGCGCGGCAAGGTCCCCTTTGGCGAGGATCGCCTGGACTTGTATCGCGTGGACTTCATTGGAGAAGAGATCCGGCTGAAACTGATTTCGTCCAGGCACAAGAATTCGCATCCCAACGCCGACGCGGCCGGTTTCGACCCGCGGAACAATACGGCGAGTTTCGCCGCGGCTTCGACATTCTACGTGAGTCCGAGCGGCGAGCTGATCTTCTATGCTACGGAACATGAAAATGACGGCCCGATAGACGGCCTGGGCGGAATTGTTTCCGGCAACGGGTCGGTGAAGGCGGGCGAGTGGCGGCACATTGACATGGTGCGGCCCAACAGCCCGACCCTGCTCCCAAGGCTGGAATTGTTCCCGCCCTACGAGGTTTTGGAAGGCAGCGACACACTCCTCACCGGATTCGCCAGGCCGCCCATCGCCCGTCCGTGGATCCAGCTTTTCACGGACTCGCACTTCGGGGGCCGCTACGTGGTGGTGGACTTTGCAGACTGGGACAATGATAGTTTCGACGATTTCAAGGACCTCGACGGCACAGTGTTCGACGCGCATCAGGGATTCGACAACGAGCCGAGTTCGTGGCGCTGGTTCGCGCCCGTCGGGGGCACACTCCGCGCGAACGACGACGACTTTGGCGACGGTGACTTTCCGGGCGAACACACGCGCACCTTGAGCGGCACCGGCCGGCCCGAGCGCGATGCGGATCTTTTCCACGTTGCCAACAACTCCGGCAATGCCAGCATGGACGACGAGTTGACCTCGGTGGAGTTCTTTGCCGACTGTGATGACTATTACAGCAGCGCTATGGACGTTCGCTGGGATCTCGATCTCAACGGCAGTTTCGAAACCACCGGCTTCATTGTGAGATTCGATGCCGCCGCACTCGATGGCCCTGACAACATTTCCGTGCCGGCGATGGCGCAGCATCCCGTTGATGGGCTTGCGAGCTTCGATACCGCGGTCGTGCGTGTGATCAATGTCGCTCCGGTCATTGGCAGCTTCACGCTCTTCGATTCCCTCGGTTTCAAGGTGGGTGTGGACGTGCCCTTCGCGCTACTCAATCTGGAATACACCGCTCAGGGGATTTTTACGGATCCTGGCAGGCCGGATCACCAGACCGGGGCGCTGGATTGGGGCGACGGCATCGTAGAGCAAAGCACCGGCTTCGACCTCTTCACGGACGCATTCGGTGGAGTCACCGGGCAGTTCCGGCACCATCACGCCTTCACCGCCTCCGGTGCGCTCACGCTTCGGGTTCAAGTGCTGGATGATGACGGCGGATTGAGTAATGCAACTTTGCCGGTCCAGGTCCTGTCGCCGCGAGAAGCCCTGCAATGGCTGCTTCAACAGATCGACGCTTTGCTGGCGTCGGCGACGCAGCCGGGCGTTATCAAAGCACTGCTCAAGGCCCGCGCCGATCTTGATGGACACAATGGCGGCGCGGCGGCAGATGGTGCCATAGACAGGCTGGCTGGAAACGATCCTCTCGCGGCCGTCGTGAAAATGGCGGCCTTCGTCGCTTCGCTCACGGCGGCCGAAGCGGCCGGGGCCGGGGACCTTTCTGGTTACAAGTACCTTACTGCTCTCGCCGCAGAGTCCGTGGCCCGGGCGGAATACCTGAAAGTGGTTGCCGCGCTGCCTGCGCCCTCTCCGGGACAGGCCCGGCGGATCCAGCTCATCCAGCAGGCCATTCTGGACGGCCACTTGCGGCTGGCCGACGGCGACTATCCGGGGGCGTTCGATCATTACAAAGACGCCGTCGCCCGCGCCGGTTGACTGGCTGCCGCCACCGATGCCCATCAGTGGCTCGTCAATGTTGTGTTGGTGAACCAGTAAACGGCGGGCCGCACGCCGGGCGGCACAAAAATTCCGCGCCTTCCGTGTGACAACCTGCGGCAGACGGAGGAGTACCCGGCATGGGACTGCGCCGCCGGCAGACGGGGCGGCCGCCGCTGGTTCCAGAACACTACAAGCCACAACCCAAATCGAGAGGAGAATACAAATGAAAACCAGAATGAGTAACTCGACAATCCATCGCTTCAGCCGCTGGGTCTTCGCCACGCCGCTAATGCAACTCTTCTGCGGCGCAGCGAGCGCCAGATTCCCGGATCGTTATTTCGAGGTGCTGGTGAACCAGGGTGTGTCTATCCAGTTCCCAACGTCGCTTCCGTCCGGCATTCAGATCACGGCTTACGATGCCCCGGTTTCCCCTGCGTTATTTGGAACATTTCACGGAACAGTGACCGGGGTGGGCTCAATCAGGATTTACAGGCCGTTTCCGGGTTACATGGGGACGGATCAGTTCCAATATAATGTGAGGACAGCCGGCCCGGTTGTGGAAGGAACGGTCATCATCACTGTAAGAAATGGTCTTGTCTTCAGTGACACCAGCATCTTCGAAACCACCTCCGGCTCCCGAACAGCGACGTTCACTGCAAATCTCCTTGTGGTGCTGCCGCAGACTTCCAATAACAGCAACGCAGTGAGCGGGCGGGGGCGGTGGGAGGCGTTACTTTAGAATTGTCATTGGCGGGCGGGCAGGCATCCGGGTGCTGTGAGCCGCCTGTATGTGCGTCTGCGGGTAACATCCGGTCCGTGAAGAGATGCGGTGAACATCGGCAGGGCATCGAATTCTTCCGCGGAAGACTTGCCATTACGGAGCGTATGGGCAGACTTCCGTCATGATCCTGTCCCGTCTGCTGTTCCTGCTCCCCGTCGCTGCTGCCGCCACCGCGGCAGAGGCCCCATTGCCTGAGAAGCCGCTCTACAACCGCGACGTGCGCCCGATTCTTGCGGACGCGTGCTTTCGCTGCCACGGATTCGACAAGAACACGCGGGAGGGCGACCGTCGGCTCGATACGCGCGAAGGGGCGCTCGCGGAGAACGACGGTATCCGTGCCATCGTGGCCGGACGCATTGAAGAGAGTGAAATGGTGAAGCGTTTCCTCACTACTGAGGAGGACGACATGATGCCGCCACCGAAAGAGTCGCGACAACTCACGCCGCATGAAAAGGAAATCCTCAAACGCTGGATCGAGCAGGGCGCGGAATACCAGGACCACTGGGCCTACATCCCGCCGGTGAAGCCCGTCGTGCCGGCCGGTGAATCAAATCCCATAGATGCCTTCGTCGCCCTGCGATTCAAGGAAACCGGCCTCACATTTTCCCCTGAAGCCGATCCCGCCACCCTTGCGCGCCGCCTTTACCTCGACCTCACCGGTCTCCCGCCAGGTCCCCCGGATGTCGCCGCCTTTGCCTCCGCGCCAATCTTAAATCCTAAATCTCAAATCTTAAATCAACTCCTCGCCTCCGACCGCCATGCGGAGCGCCTCGGCGTCTGGTGGCTGGATCAGGTGCGCTACGCGGACACGATCGGCTATCACAGCGACAACCCCATGCCGGTCTGGCCGTGGCGCGACTGGGTGCTGCGCGCGTTCAAGGACAACCAGCGCTTTGACCGCTTCACCATCGAGCAGGTAGCCGGTGATCTGCTGCCGGAGCGCACTCAGGATCAATTGATCGCCAGCACTTATAACCGGCTGATCCTGTCCACTGAAGAGGGCGGCGCACAGCCCGGTCAGTATGAAGCCAAGTATCTCGTGGATCGCGTAAAGAGCATCGGCACCACCTGGCTGGGGCAGACGTTCATGTGCAGCGAATGCCACGATCACAAATACGATCCTGTCACCGCGCGCGATTTCTACTCGCTCGGCGCATTTTTCGCGGATGTGGAGGAAGCCTCCGTGGGCTCGCGGGGCAAAGGCACACTCATCGCCGACGAGCCGCAGAAGGCGAAACTCAGGGAGCTGGACGAAAAACTCGCCGCCTTCAAAGACCGCGACGACAAGGACAAAGACAAAGCCGCGGCGAAGAAAACGCGCGAGGACTATGAGAACAGTCTGACCCATTGTCTCGTCACCGTGACGACGCCGAATCCCCGGACCGTGCGGATTCTTCCGCGCGGCGACTGGCAGAACACCAGCGGGGACATCGTGCTCCCGGCCACGCCGAAGTTCCTGCCCGGCTATATCGAGTCCGCCAAAGACAAACGCCTCAACCGCCACGACCTTGCCCAGTGGCTGGTATCGAAGCAAAACCCGCTGACTGCCCGGGTGGTGATGAACCGGCTGTGGAAACTCTTCTACGGCGCGGGCCTGGTGAAGTCACTGGATGATCTCGGTACCCAAAGTGAGATGCCCGTTCATCAGCCGCTGCTCGATTGGCTGGCCTGCGAATTCATGGAGAGCGGCTGGGACCTGCGGCACATGATTGAACTGATGGTCACGAGCCGCACCTACCGGCAGAGTTCCGTCGCCTCCGCGGAACTGCTGGCCCGCGACCCGCAGAACCGCGAACTCGCCCGCGCCGGGCGCTGGCGGCTGGACGCGGAATTCGTTAGGGACAATGCGCTCGCCGTTTCCGGACTTCTCGTAGAGCGCACCGGCGGTTCCAGCGTAAAACCCTATCAACCCGCCGGCTATTGGGAGAACCTCAATTTTCCCCAGCGGGAGTGGGCTAACAGTGCCGATGACAACCAGTGGCGTCGCGGTCTCTATACCTGGTGGCAGCGCAGTTATGTGCATCCCGCTATGCTGGCGTTTGATGCCCCGACCCGCGAGGAATGCGCGCCCGACCGCACGCACTCGAATTTTCCGCAGCAGGCGCTCGTGCTGCTGAATGACATGCAATTCGTAGAAGCCGCCCGCGTCTTCTCCGCCCGCATACTTAGAGAAGGCGGCGCTGATGACGGCGCGCGCCTCAAATGGGCCTGGCTTCAGGCGACCCAGCGCGAGCCTTCCCCTGATGAAGTAATGGCGCTCGCGCAACTCCTCGGTAAACACCGCGCCAACTTCCACCTCGATCCCAATGCCGCCGCCGCCGCATTGAAAGCCGGCCTCGCGAAACCAGTTGAAGACCTGACCGCTCCGGAACTGGCCGCATGGATGTCCGTTGCACGCGTCATCCTCAATCTGCACGAGACGATCACGCGGTCCTGATTACCGGCAGGCAATCGGATCCGCGCTAAAATCCCCGGTTCTCCTGCCGCGCGGGAAGGCGATTCAGGATTTCCCGCCGGCGCTTTATGCTATCGCGCACAGGACTGGACAGGACAAATTCCAGACCGGATGATTTTGAAACTTCCGTTCAAAAGACAAACAGAAACTCGCTCGTGTTATAGAGGGCGCGGCAGAACGCGTGAAGACCAAGTTCGCGGATCATGGCGGCGGATTGTTCGCGTTCCCATGCGTCGGGCGGGCGGCTGTAGAAGAGAGTGAAGGCTTTCTCCGCCTGGGTTTCCGGCGAGTCGCCGGCTTCCTTGCGCAGACGGTCGGCGAGAATACCGGACTGCTGGAGAACAAAGGTGCTGTTAAAGAGATTCAGCGCCTGGAGCGGCGTGTTGGATCGGCTGCGCCGGGCAATCACCTGGCCGCCGTCCGGGCAGTCGAAGGAACTGAAAACACTGTCGGTGGTCTGGCGGATGCGGAATTGATAGACCATGCGGCGAAACTCCACCGGTGTGAATTGCTCTTTCGGGAAATAGTGCATCACGTTCTCCTCCACGATGTCCATGAGCGAAAATCCCGGACCGCCCATTTTCAGATCCATGGCACCGGAGACAGCCAGCATGGCGTCACGGATGGCCTCGGCTTCCATACGGCGCGGTGAGTAGCGCCAGAGCAGGCGGCCGCCGGCATCCTCCTTCATGGCTTCGGTGCGGGGCGCTGATCCCTGCTGGAAGGTGGCGGAGAGCAGGATGATCCGCTGCATGTGTTTAACCGACCAGCCGCTCCTGACAAATTCATCGGCCAGCCAGTCGAGCAGTTCCGGATGACTCGGCAGCGCGCCGTTTTTGCCGAAGTCGCTCGGAGTATCGACGATACCGGTGCCGAAAATGTAGTGCCAGAGCCGGTTTACCATGACGCGTGAAGTGAGCGGATGCTGCGGGCCGGAGATCCAGTTGGCGAGTTTCACGCGGCGTTGCTGTTCCGGCTCATCCACGGCCATGCCCAGGGTGCCGATCACGGTGAGCGCATCCGGCGCGACGACTTCGCGCTTCTGCATCGGTTCGCCGCGATAGAGCCGGTTGGTCGGGCCGGGCTGGCCAAACGTCCCCACCCATCCCGACTGCGCACCGTTCAGTGCGGCGACGCGCCGCTGAACTTCGGCGAGTTCCGACTGCACGGTGCGGGCGGCCGCGGCGTCTTCAGCGGAAAGTTTTGTCAGGAAAGTGTTGGCGTCCTCCGCGCCGTTGAACGGCTGGCGGTCGTCGGAACCGGCCACCGTGACCCATTTCTCCGGCTCCGTCGCGGCCTCGATCACATACTGCGTGGCAACGCGGTCCTTGAAT
>JANNVM010000610.1:0-3266 GCA_031414455.1 Verrucomicrobiota bacterium | reverse complement strand
CGTGATAGGTCGCTGCGGGAAACTCAATGCGCACTTGACGGGGCATGGCCGTAATTCGCCACCCGGGCAATTTGTCAATAATCTTTTCCTGACCCTTTTCTCTCGGGCAATTTGTCAATAATCTTCTCCTGACCCCTTTCCTTGACCCCTTTCCTCGAAATTACCCCAAAACCCGCTGCCAAAAAATTTCTGGGCAAGGCGGTCGGGGAAGGTATGCTCAGGCTCGTTGAAAATTCACCATGAATCATGCCCTCACCCCACCCGGGCCTTCGAAACGGCCAGTTCGGAGCCGTGTGGCCAGCGCGTTTCATCGTCCTTCCCGCGGAATTCAGCCTTCCCCCCCTCTCTCTCCCCGATCCCGGTTCCGCCAATGACGCCACCCGCGAAAAGCAAATCCCTTTCAGTACGCCCCACATGCCGCTCAATGCCAGCGACTAACGACTTCTCGATTATTGGTGTGGCCAGTTGATGTAGTTGGCGTGGCCAGTTGATTTAGTTGATTTAGTTGATTTACCCTCACCCAAAAGCCGCTATGCTCACCCAGTTTCGCCTCCTCTTCCCACTCTTTGCCGGCGCTGCTGCGATCCTCTGGCCGTTCTTCATCTCCACCGACGCCCGCGCGCAAGGCAGCCTCACGCCGCCCGGGGCCCCGGCCCCGACGATGAAGACGCTCGCACAGATCGAGCCACGCATCGCGGTCCACTCGCTCGCGGGCGATGCGAACGCCCAATTCCTCATCTCCCAACCGGGTTCTTACTACCTCACGGGCGGGATCACGGGCACGGCCGGGCTTTCTGCCATCGCGATCAACTCGGATAACGTCTCCATCGACCTCGGCGGTCATTCCATCATCGGGGTCGCCACGGCTAACTATGGCATCGAGATCCGCGGCACGCGGACCCAGATCACGATCGAGAACGGCAGCGTCCGGACGTTTGGACAAGGCGGGGTGGCCAGTTTCCTGGCGGTCACCAATGTCCGGGTGGAACGCGTCAACGTCGCGCAGATCAGCGCGGGCGGCGGCATCGTCTTCGTTGCGGGCAGCACCAATCTCCTCGTCCGCGGCTGCACCGTCAACGATGTCGCCACCGTCGGAGGCATCTTTCTCCCCCTGACCCGTACAACCGTCGAGCACTGTGTCGTGAGCAATTGCGCCAGCGCCTCCGGTCCCACAGGGATCGCGGCCGACACCGTGACCGGGTGCTCGGTTGCCAATGTCACGAGCAGCGGTGCGAGTGCGGCGACCGGGATCCTCGGCTCTTCCGTGCAGGCCTGCACCGTGGGTAATGTCTCGAACTCGAGCACCGGGTTGGCGACCGCGATTAACGCGAGTGCGGTGGGGAACTCGGCCGTGGACGGGGTGACCACCGGCGCGGGCGCGGCGGCGGGGATTTCCAGCCGGTCGGTGGACCATTGCACGGTGATCAACGTGAACGGCGGGACCGGCGCCGCGAGCAGGGGGATCTTCGGGAACGCCGTCTCGAATTGTCGCGTGGCCAGCATCGGAGTCCTCGCGGCCAGCACCGGGTCGGCGACTGGAATCGATGCCGCCACCGTGCAGGCCAGTTCGGTCACCAACGTAGGGAGCACAACCAGCACGGGAACGGCCACCGGCATCATCAGCAGCACGGTGACGGGTTGCACCATCAATACCGTCGGCAACGTCTCCTCCTCTGGGTCAGCCCTCGGGATCAGCGGGACCGCCGTAACCTCGTGCACGGTCGCTTCGATTGCGGGTGGGACCGGCGCGAGCGGCGCGGTCGGCATCAGCACCACCAACGCCTCGCAGTGCAGCGTCAACCTGGTCTCGCTCGCGGGCGGAATCGGTTCCTCCACCGGGATCAGCGCCGAACTCATCACCGACTGCCGGGTGGGTGGACTCAGCTCCAGCTCAAGCGGCAACACCGTGGGGCTGCTGGGCTACCGAATCGCCCGCAGTTCCAGCATCACCGGGCTTTCGTCGGCGGGTTCCGGGTCGTCGCTGGGCTGCAGCACGCTGTCGAGCGGGCGCACGGAGTCGGTTTCTGTTTCCGGGAGCATGGATGTCGGCATCTCGGTGGGCTCCGGGCAGATGGTCATCGGCTGCAACGTCGGCGCGGCCCTCACTGGCATCCTCGCCACGGGCACGCGCAGTGTCATCGATGGCAACAACCTCCTCGGCACCAGCACCACCGGTATCTCGGTGACTAGCGGGACGAATCAAGCCAGCGCCCTCGTCATTCGCAACCAGATGCGCCTCTGCACCACCAACATCCTGGCAGATGCCCCCGCCCAACTCGGTCCCATTGTCATTGCCACCGGGACTCTGGCCGCGGGCACGCATCCGTTCTCAAACTTTGCAGATAACTGAAGTAGCCCCGGTCGCCCCTTCCTGGGTTGGGGATTGAGTGGTGGAATGAGGTAGGAGGGGCAGTGAGCGGCAGAGAAGTGTGTGAAACTCGGGGCAAACGGTTCGGACCGGGAGGATGGGTGTTACGCCAGAGCAGATCCACCATGCTGTCAGCGTCCGTGTCGGTGGAATTCGGATTCGTTCCAAGTATCGATTCCTCCAGATTCGTTAGACCGTCGCCGTCATGATCCTCTTCACGGTCGTTGACGGAAATATTGAGGCCATGGCTCGGTTCCCAATCGTCCGGCAGGCCATCGGCATCCTGGTCTCCGAACAGCGGGTTGCTGGCGTAGAGTTGGAAGTCATCGAAGGCGAGCGGACCCAAAGCCGAGCCCTGCACGTAAAAGGAAGGCGCTGGAAAATACGGCAGGCAGTCCGGACTGCGTGCGGCATCCGCAATCACCAGACGGCCGTTGAACCACGCATCCGACTTTTGCGTTAGCGGGTCCACCCGCACCGTGAACCGCACCCAATCCCGGGCAACGACACTTCAGTTTTGCCCGGCCGGGTCGAGCACCGGCGCAAGAGCCGTGCCGGCCAGGCAGTCGCTCCATGCGCCGCTGCCTCCGAAATCAAAATACCTTAGTCTCAACGCTCCGCGTCCGCGATCGTCCGCGATAGTGACCGGGGACGAGAAGGAGAACGAGCAGGAGGACGAGACATGCTTCCAACCGCCTTGGAAATCCCAACGCCAAGGGCGCGATTTAGTCAGGAGGGTGAAGCGGAAAGCCTCCATTGCGTGATGCCGTGCGCCGCCGCACCGGGCGCGATGTCAGCACATCCGGAATCCCATCATCTCCGCAACAAAGCGGTGCGCCAGCTTATCCTGACGACAGCGGCATGGGGCATCAGTTTCCCGCTCTTCAAGATGCTCTTC
>JANNVM010000609.1:0-5087 GCA_031414455.1 Verrucomicrobiota bacterium | reverse complement strand
GAGAAAAAGTGAGTGTGAGTATCGCCTCCGGCCAGGTGCTGTTAGTCAGCGCGGATTCTTCAAAAAGTAAAACCGGCCGTCCTCAGCGCCGCCGAGAAACTCCGGGATACCGTCGCCGTCAAAGTCCACCACCGCGGGACTGACATCGTGGCCTTCGATGTTCTTCTTTGCCAGGCTGCCGGCGTTCTTGAAAACCCAGGAGCCGTCCTCTTCACCTGCCTGCTGAAGGAAGTCGGCGTTGGAGGAATTGAGGAGAAAATCGAACTTCCCGTCGCCGTCCCAGTCGGTGACACACAACTTGCGGCGGCCGCTGCCACCCGCTGTCTTCGCGTTCAATTGCAGCGGCTGTCCTTTCTCATCCACGAAAGCCCGGCGCGGGGCTTTCAGAATGAGCTTTCCATCAAGTTTCGCGCGCTCGAAGAACGCCAGATATCCCTCATGGTCCAGCATCGCCAGGTCCGGCAGGCCGTCTTTGTTGAAGTCAAACACGACCGGCGTGGTGCGCCACTGAGTGAGCAGCGCTTTACCCTGCGGCTTGCGCCAGCCCCATGCGAGCGACGGCTGGGGGCCATTCCACTCCACTTCCACCGGCTGCGGCGCGGCGAGTTTCGGTGCTGTGCGCGTACCGGAATTCCTCAACCACACGACATCCCCGAGAATGCTGTTGAGCACAATGTCGGGCAAATGATCGCCATCCCAGTCGGCGACATTGAGTGTGGTGTAGCCCCACTTTGCCTCCGCCGGCCCCTGGATGCTTCCGTTAGGCCCGGCCAGGATGCGAAACGTGGCGTGGCCTTCCAGGCCACCCGTCGCGCCCTCCACTTCCAGCCGCCGCGGGGCTGCCCACTTCGGCTGCGCGACCTTCGGACCACTGAGATTCTCAAAGAACTCAATGTAGCCCGCGGTGTTGCCACTCACAATATCCGTGTCGCGGTCACCGTCCCAATCCACCCCAACCGGAGTCGCCAGCGCGCCGCATTTCAGCGTTTCGGCTTCCTGCTGGAAATATACCGGCTGTGCGAACACCGGCACTTCACCACCGTGCACACGCCCGGCATTCTCCACGAACGCCACGCGCCCGTCCTCATCGCCGACGATCAAATCGAAGTCTCCGTCCTTATCCCAGTCGAACGCCACGGGAACAATCATCTCCAGGTCCATCTTCACTTCTTTTCCACCCGCATCCTTCACCCGCCGGCCCGCCGCATATCGCGGCTCCGAACTGGTACCCGCATTCTCAAAGTAGGTGAAGCCATCAAGGAACTCGCCGCACAGCAGGTCGAGATCGTCGTCGTCATCGAAATTCACGAAGTTTGGCGAAGGACAGCCGAACGTATCCACCGGCTTGCCATCCGCCTGCACCTGGAATGGTTCCCCATAATGAGGCGCATCGTTCGTGCCCGCATTGCGGAAGACATGCATAAAGCCGTGCAACGGCCCGTTCGTCCACTCGCCGCGATCGTTCCATGCATTGTCCCAGCCATAGTAACTCCAGTCTTCAATGCCAACGATCAAATCCTGGCGCGAGTCGCCATCGTAGTCGGCATACCGCCACTGATTATGCCGCACCCGCGGCCCGCCGGGTGCCGCACCCTGCGGAGTGTAGAAACCGGGATTCACCGGCAGTTTCACTCTCTCTGTCAGGCCGGTCTTTTCGAAATTCCGATACTCAAATCCCGGCGACAGCACCCGCAGTTTTCCGTCCACCCACGACGGCATCACATAGTGAACCGTTCCGCTGAGCCGCCGTGCTGGCTTGAAGACGGGCAGTTTGTTCTTCGCCGTGTCGCCGGCCGAATTCTCAAACAGCCATACCCCGTTAGATGGCTTGTCGGGGCACGAAACGATGAGATCGAAGTCGCCGTCGCCGTCCGCATCGCACGGCACCGGCCATGCCCACAATCCCACGCCGAGGTCCACCACAAGCCCGGGATTGTTATAAGGCAGCCGTTCCAATTCCGCTGCAGGGGGCGATGCGGTCGCACCAACAGCATGAATCCTCACCACGCCTGACCAGTCGCCTGAAGCGAGCGAGGTGTCATCGGGACTGACAGCGAGGGCATAAATCCAGTCCTCGTGCGCGCGCCATGATGATTCGATCGCGTCACTCGAACCATCAATGCGGCGGATGATCCCCTCCTTTCCAGCGGAGAAAAGGGCGCTTCCGTCAGCCGCCCAGGCCAGGGCCAGCACCGGGCCGTCATGCTGGCGAACGATGCGGACCATGCGTCCGGCTTCGGGCTGCCAGATGCGCACGGTCCGGTCATCACCGGCGGTGGCACAAGTGACCGGCGCGCCGGCTTCGCCTTTGTTGACTCGCCGGAATGCCAACGCGTGAATCGCCTCCGTATGCTGACCCAGCGTGCGCCGGAGTTTGCCGTCAGTGGCCGACCAGACTTTCTGCGAACGGTCGGCGCTCACCGTCACGATGGAGTTTCCCGAAGGACTGAAGGCAATGGCCAGCACCGGGCCGGAATGACCGGTTAGCGTCAGGAATGGCGCGGGTGCGTTGTCGGCGGCGAGCCGCCAAAGTCTCGCCGAATGATCAGCAGACGCCGCCGCGAGATTACTCCCTGAAGAATCGAAGGCAACACTGGTCACAAGATCCGTCAGGCCCGTCACACGGTGCAACAGTTTCGCCTCTGGCCAGGTAAACAGAAACACTTCACCGCGCACGCCCGGCTCTCCGCCGCCAGCCGCCAGCAGGCGTCCGTCAGGAGTGAAAGCCAGGGAGGTGATTTTCGGCAGATCACATTCGATACTTCGCTGAACCGTTCCATCTTTCGGAGAGCGCACCTCCACGCGCCGGTCACCGTTGCTGAGCAGTGCCGAGCCGTCCGGCGTAAACGTCAGGGCGGTGACTGGAGTCGCGGCTGCGCATGGTGCGAGGACGACAAAGATGATCCACGCTGAACGGAGCGCGAAGTTTCCCGTCGCCCCACGCAACCAGGAACGCAACAGAAGGGGCGAAGTGCAACTTCGCGCTCCGGCGACCTTTCCGAAAACAGCCTTCATATCAGTTCTGAAATGAAGTTCCCCTCGCTGAGAATCCGCAGCGGACGTCCGCCGGGACCGACGAGTTCCCGCGCCGGATCCACGCCCAGGAGTTTCAAAATACTGAACGCCAGATCCGGCGGACTGATGGGACGATCCACAGGAACTTCCCCAAAGGCGTCCGTCGCGCCGATGACCTGACCACCCTTCACCCCGCCGCCGGCCAGACAGGCAAATCCCGCGCGCGGCCAGTGATCGCGGCCGCCCAGCGCATTCAATTTCGGCGTGCGCCCAAACTCGCCCATGAGCACGACGAGCGTCGAATCCAGCAGCCCCCGCTCGCGCAGATCGGTGAGCAGTGCGGCATACGCGCGATCAAGCGAAGGCAGTTTGCCGCTGCCGGGAAATCGCGAATCCGGCAGTTCCCGAAAGATCTGCTGGTGTGTATCCCATCCGGTGTCCACCACCGTCACAAAGCGTGAGCCGGCTTCGACAAGCCTCCTTGCGAGCAAACATCCCGTGCCGACCCGGGCATGGCCATAGCGCTCCCGGGCCGCAGGAGTTTCCCGCGAGAAATCGAACGCTGCCTTGGCATCGGGAGAAACGAGGAGGCGATAGGCCTGTTCGTAGAACGCATCACGGTCCCGCGTGGCCGGGCCTTCCTCCACACTCCGGCTGAAGGCGTCCACTTTCCGCAGCATGTCGCGCCGTCGTTCGCAGCGCTCGAAACTCACTCCCTCCGGCAAATGCAGATCGCGCACTTTTGCAGGATCGTTGCCCACATTGAAGGCCGAAAAAGATCCCGGCAGATAGCCCGCCCGGGCAGCGCTGGAATTGCCGCCGGTGCTGTCGTTAGGCACGGCGACATATGGCGGCATGGCTCCGGTGAAGCCATGAGTGTGTGCCACGAGGCTGCCGAGACTCGGATAGTCCAGCGCCGGGCCGGGCCGGTGGCCGGTGAGCATGAAGCGCGCGCCGGTGTCATGATTGCCTAGTTCATGCGTCAGAGAACGAATGAGCGCCACCTCGCGCATCACCGCGGCTGTTAGCGGCAAGTGCTCACAAATCTGCACACCCGCCACACTCGTCGGAATCGCTTTGAACGGACTGCGCACCTCCGCCGGAGCCTCCGGTTTGGGATCGAAGGTGTCGAGATGGCTCGGCCCGCCATCGAGCCAGATGAGGATGCACGATGTGGCTCCCGTCTTCGCCGCGGCGGTATCTGCCGCGTTGGCCTTCAATCGGAAGAGATCGCTCAGGCTGAGGCCCAGCGCGCTCAACGTTCCGGCGTGAAGAAAATCACGGCGCGAAACGCCATCGCAGCGCTTGTTCAGGAAGTGGGAAGAAGAGGGCATGAATGATTCAATGGTTGAAGCCGAATTCGCGGGAGTTCAAAAGCGTCCAAAGCAGGTCTTCGACGGCTTCACGTCTGTCAGTGGCGCGGCTCAGAACGGCCGTCCATTCTCCTCGCTCTGCGGGTTCCGGCGGGCGCGTCAGCGTGCGAAGATAAAGTTCGCTGATGATCTTCTCATCGCCGGCGTCTTCCTTGAATAGCTGATCAAGAAATCCGCCGCGGAGTTTCTGCTGAATGGTATCGCCGTTGATCAAATGAAGCGCCCGCGCCAGACCGCCGCCGCTGCGGGCCGGACTTTCACAAGACCGGTCGCGGGCACACCGGCCGAGCACGTCGAGCGCATACGACGGCGTTTGGGTGCTCACCAATTGCACCGCCCGTGTGTTGCCAGGGCTATTGGGAAAATGGTCCGGCACACCGGTCGCCTGGGCCACGGCATCCACGAAAACCTGGGCGGGAAGATCGCGAATCAGCGCGTGCGAATAGAGCCGGTCATCAAGACGGTTTCCGGGCAGCGGCGCGGAGGACAATTGGTAAGCGCGTGAACTGACAATCGTGCGGATAAGATGCCGCAGATCGAAGTGGTGTTTCACTAACTCCGCCGCCAGGGCATCCAGCAAAGCAGGATGGGTCGCGGGATTTGTCGGGCGCAGGTCATCCACCGGTTCCACAAGGCCGCGTCCGAGCAGGTGTTTCCAGACGCGGTTCACCAGCGAGCGGGCGAAGAAGGGATTGTCAG
>JANNVM010000608.1:0-6833 GCA_031414455.1 Verrucomicrobiota bacterium | reverse complement strand
GGAAAACTCGCGAGCTACTTCAATCCCACGGAACGCCCGCGCGACACGTTTCTTCAGGAGTTCTATGACTCCACTAACGAATGGGACGTGCATTACATCGGTGAGTGGGAGAGTGGTGACGCCTCCACCTACAACACCATGTATAATTACTTCCGGAACACGGACTTCACCACACTGGCCAGCTACCAGGGCGGCGCGGCGCTGTGGGATCCGGTGAACGCGGCCGACTACTTCATCGTCAATGCCTGGGGCGCGACGAAGGACTGGCCGGGCAACAACTACGTCTTCGTTCACGAGCGCAAGCCCGGTGCCCTGTGGCGCTTCAGCATGTGGGACGCGGAGGGCGCGCTGGGAATGTTCGGGCAGACGAATACGGCGAACACGTTCACCGAAGATCTCATCACCACCACTCCGGCGAATGAAACCTTCATCATAAAAATGGTGTTTCAGCGCTTCAATCAGAACCCGGAATGGAAACTCCTGTTTGCCGACCGGCTGCAGAGGCACTTCTTCAACGGCGGGGTTATGCAGCAAGCCAGCGGTCAGGCCCGCTGGAACAGCCTGCGCAGCCAAATCAAGCCGGCCATCGAAGCCATTCAGGGCAGTGCCTACTACGAAGGCCACTGGAACAACTGGCTCAACCGCACGCCGGCATTCCTCACCCAATGCCGCGCCCAGGGGCTTTGGCCGGTAATAGTCGCGCCCGGCATGATGCCATTCGGAGGCACCATCGCGCATGGCAATACGGTCAGCCTCACGAATCCGAACGTTCCCGGCACCCTGCTCGTCACCACTGACGGCAGCGATCCGCGTCTCACGGGCGGCACGCAGAATCCCGCCGCCGCAGCCTACAGCACGCCCATCGCCATCACGCAGCCGGTCACCATCAAGGCCCGGGTGCTCAACGGCACCGAATGGAGCCCGCTCACGGAAGCCGGCTTTGCTCCGCCGCCGCCGCGGGTGCTCATCACCGAAATTAACTACAATCCGCCGGGACCCGATGATCTTGAGGAATTCGTCGAACTGCAAAACACCGGCGGCGGCACGGTGTCACTCAACGGCGCGCACTTCACGACCGGCATCGTTTTCACCTTCGACAATATCACACTCACCGCCGGTCAGCGCATCGTTATCGTCAAGGACCCCGCCGCGTTTGCCGCCGCGTATCCTGGCATCACCCCCGCCGGCACTTTCACCGGCGGCCTCAAGAACAGCACGGACACCCTAACACTAGTTGACATCGCCGGCAATCTCATCACCGCCGTGACCTACGGCGACAGCGCGCCCTGGTCCACTCTTGCCGACGGAGACGGAGCCAGCCTCGTGCTCCGCCGTCCTGACACCGTGACCAACGTCAATGATCCTGCGGCATGGCGCGCCTCGGTCACTCCCGGCGGCAATCCCGCCGGCACCGACGCAATCTCCTTCCCTCCCTCCGGCGATATCAACACCGATGCCGACCATGACGGCTGGCCCGCGCTCATCGAACACGCTCTCGCTGCCAGTGACAGCAATGCCGCGGGTTTTCCTGCCATTACCGCCACAACCGATGCCGCCGGCATCATCACCATCAGCGTGGACCGCCACCCCGGAGCCGATGACATTACCCTCGAAGCCATCACCAGCCCTGACATGACCACGTGGACGCCCGCGACTTTCATCAGTGACACGCCTGCCCTCACCGGCCGCGCCACCGTCACATGGCAAGCCGGCAGCGCCTCTGCCCGCCGGGTTTTTGTCAAAGTCCGCGCCACGCGCCTGCCCTGAACTTCAGGGAATAGAGCCCTGCGAGGGAAAGCGTGACAACCGGGCGGCAACAGCCTACGCTGACGGCATTATGAAACGCTCACCACTTCCTTATCTTGCCGGACCGGTGGTCTTCGCCGCGCTGATCTCCGGGGTCGCCTTTGGCGATGAAAAGCCCGCCGCCCTGCGCGGGGAAACTGATAACAGAGCAGCACAACTGTTCCTGCGGCCCGAATCCAGCGGCGCAAAGGGCCACCAGCTCGTCACGGAGAACGGCGGTGCGCAGGTGCCGGTAGTCGTTGTCAAAGGCACTCCCTATGAAATGGGCCGGCAGCTTGGCGAAATCACCGGGCCGCAGATGAAGCAGTTCATTCCGGCGGCGATGGCGGGCATCACGAAGAAACTCGGAATCTCACTCGATGACCTGCGCGAGGTCTGGTCACGCTCGGCAGCGTTTGGCGATGACCGGGTGGAGCAGGAGATGGCCGGACTTGCCGATGGTTCCGGGGTGCCGCTGGCGCTGCTTCAGGCCATGCATGCGACACCGCTGGTGATGCCGTATTCGTGCAGCAGCATTGCGGCGTGGGGCGAGGCCACGGAGGACGGGCATCTTTACCAGACGCGCAATCTCGACTGGAGTCTGGAAGTGAAGGCTCATGAGTTCCCTGTCATCGTCGTCTATGTGCCTGACAAAGGGCACGCCCATGTGCTGCCCACTTTCGCCGGGATGATCGGCGCCCACACGGGCATGAATATCCGCGGCATCGCACTGTCGGAAATGGGCGACTCGCCGGCGCGTGAAATGCCCTATCAGGTTCACGCGCCGCACTTCACGGTGTTTTTCCGCACGCTGCTCTATGATGCGGATTCCCTCACGGAGACACTCGATGTTTTCAAAGCCCTGCCGCAGACGAAACGTTATCACTACGTTTTTGGAGACGGCCTCACCGAGAAGCGCGGCGTCAAGATCCTCGCCCACTCTCCGGAAGCGCCGGAGAAACGCATCACCGTCTGGAAGGACAACGATCCCACCGACGAGATTGCGCCGCAGGTGCTTCCAGGAGTCGTTTATCAGGACGAGGGCCGCGGCGCATTCCCCACGCTGAAAGCGGAGCACGGCAAACTGAATGGCGAAAAGCTCGTCGCGCTCGCCAATGCCATTCCCATCAAAGGAGGAAATGTCGTGAACGTCGTCTATGACGCCACCGCGCTGCGAATGTGGGTGACGTATGCCGGCGGTGACAAGGAAGCCTATCAGCGGCCCTCCGTTCTTCTCGATCTCAAAACTCTCGACGCGAACAAGGACGGCAAGCCTGACATCGGCGGCGCAGCCCCTCCGCTTCAGGGCGTGGTAAAATAGACGCACTGCTTCATGTCCACCCTGCGCGTCGCTGCCTGTGAGTATCCCATCGAGTTTCTCGACTCGATGACGGCGTGGCGGGAAAAACTGCGGCGGCTCTGTGAGGCGGCGGCGGCTGGCGGCGCGACGCTGCTGGTTTTCCCCGAATATGCCGGCATGGAACTCACCGCTCAATTTTCTGAAGCGCAGCGCCAAGATCTGCCCGGCAGCCTGCGCATCCTTCAGCCGCTGCGCGATGAATACCTCGCCACTCACCGTTCCCTCGCGATGGAACTCGGCGTCACCATTCTCGCAGGATCTTTTCCGTGGGAAGACAGCACCGGCTTTGTTAATCGCGCATGGCTCTGCACACCGGACGGCCGCACGCGGTTTCAGGACAAAATCGTAATGACACGATTCGAGCGCGAACAATGGCTCGTCAGCGGCGGGAGCAGTCTGGATGTCTTCGACATTCCCGGCACGGCCGTCGGCATACTCATTTGTTATGACTCCGAGTTCCCGCTGCTCGCCCGGAGGCTTTGCGAAAAGGGCGCGAACATCCTGCTGGTGCCCAGTTGCACCGATACCGGGGCCGGCTGGAACCGGGTCATGCTGAGCTGCCGCGCCCGGGCCCTTGAACAGCAGTGTTTTGTCGTGCAGTCGCCTACCAGTGGCACGGCACCGTGGTCCCCGGCACTGGATGTGAATACCGGTCGCGCCGGCGTCTTCACGCCAGTGGACATCGGATTTCCAGGCGACGGCATCCTCGCCAGCGGCGCGCCTCCGGCGACCGCGCCGTGGCTGATCGCCGATCTGCCTCTGGCACGGCTCGTCCCGGTGCGCCGGCACGGGCAGGTGAGGAATTTTGAAGACTGGCCGGAGCAAATGCGCGTCCTTGAACAGTGCCTGTCCGCCCGTTGAAGCGGGCTTGACCGGAGCGGTGCCATGCGAACCGTGCGCGCATGATCCGATTTCTTCCTCTGCTGCTCTTCCCCGCCCTCCTAACGGCTGCTGACTGGACGCAATTCCGCGGGCCTGATGTCAGCGGCACCGCGACGGACGCCAAACCTCCCGTCACGTTTGATACCGGCTCCATCGCATGGAAATCATCGCTGCCGGGCCGCGGCCTTTCCTCGCCGGTGATCGTGGGGGAGAAAATATTCATCACCGCAGCCAGCGGGCCAAAGCAGGAGACCCTGCACGTGCTCTGCTTCAGTGCGACCGACGGCAAACAGCTCTGGAGCCGCGAATTCCGCGCCACCGGCCGCACCATGTGTCACCCCAAGACCTGCAACGCCGCACCCACACCTTGCAGTGATGGAAAACGGATCTATGCGCTCTATTCCAGCAATGATCTCCTCTGTCTTGACCTCGACGGCAACCTGCAGTGGCTGCGCGGGCTGATGGTGGACTATCCAAACGCCAGCAACAGCCTCGGACTTGCTTCGTCGCCGGTCATCGCGGAGGGCGTGCTCGTCGTGCAAATGCAGAATGACAGCGACAGCTTCGTCGCGGGCCTCGACGCGGTCACCGGTGTCAATCTCTGGCGGAACGCCGGGCCGAAGGACGCGAACTGGACCTCACCGGCACTGATTCGTGAAGCGGGCCAGCCGGATACCGTCGTCATTTCCGCGGAGGATGGGGTCACGGCGCTCGATCCGAAGACCGGCCGGCAGCGCTGGAGCCTGCCCGGTCCCGGGAGCACCATTCCGAGCTGCACCGCCAGCCGCACCCATCTGGCCCAGCCCCTGCCTGGCAAAGGCCTGGCAATGTGGGAACTCAAGGGTGGCACCACTCCCCCGGCCATGCTGTGGGAATCCGCCCAGGTCGGGGCCGACACTTCCAGCCCTGTGTTTGTCGGAGACCGCGTCTTCGCTGTGAACGGAGCAGGCGTGCTCATCTGCGCGGAAACGAAATCCGGCGAGCGGCCATGGAAGCTGCGCATGGACGGCAAATTCAGCGGCAGCCCGGTCGCGGCCGGCACGACCGTATATATCACCAGCGAGAAAGGCGTGCTTCATGCCGTGGATACCACCGCCCCCGAGGGTGCCGTCTCCGGCAAACTCGAACTCGGTGAGACCGTGCTTTGCACACCCTCAATCGCCGGGAACAGCCTCTACCTGCGCAGCGACAGCACGCTGTGGCGCATCGGGAAGTAATATCAGCAGGTGCCCGGTGCCCAGTCCACCGTGCACCGCGCACCGAGCACCGATGCCCCCGGATACCTTCCGCGACAACCGCCGCCGCCTTGCCGCGATTCTGCCCGAGGGAGCACTCGCGGTTATTGCCACCGGTCCCTGGCCCGTGCCCTGCGGTGCCGACTCCGCGGCGCCCTGGCCGGACTTTTTTTACCTGACAGGTCAGCGCGAACCGCAGTCAGCGCTCCTCATGGAAGCATCGCGCGGCGGCAGAGGGCGAACCATTTTCTTCACACCCCCGCGTGATTCCCGCAGCGCCGTATGGGACGGACGGACAGATCACGGGCAAAGCGAATTCGAGGACGTGCGCTCCTTCGTGGAATTTGAAGCCGTGCTCCGCGCGCTCGCTTGTCAGTCCGGCACGCTCTTCGTCCACGCCGCCGAAAACCCGTTCGCCCCGCAGGACGATCACGCCCTCGCTGATCTCTGCCGCCGGCTCTTGCCACTGCATCCGATAGACCGGCTGGCCCCGCTCCTCGGCCGGCTGCGGGCGGCCAAACAGCCGGCGGAAATTGAAAGCCTGCGTGAGGCCGGCACCCTTGCGTCGAATGCCTTCCGCCGCGCCATCGGATTTGTCAGGCCCGGCGTGCGGGGCTTTGCTGTGAAGGCCGAGTTCCTTCACGAAATCACCCGTCACGGGTCTGCGGGGTTTTGTTGTCCGGCCATTACCGCAGCGGGACTCGAAACCATCGCCCTGCACTGGAAGGGTGACCGCCGCGCATGGGCCGGTGGTGAGATCGCGCTGTTGGATTTCACCGTCGAATGGAATGGACTCTGCGCTGATGTGGCGCGCTGCGTGCCCGTGAGCGGAAGATTCACGCCACGGCAGCGCGTCGTTTATGAGGCGGTGCTGCGAACGCTTCAGCACGCCACCGGGGCACTGAAACCAGGCCGGATGCTCAGCGAATGCCAGCGCGACACGGAACTGTTTCTCCAGCACGAACTGTTGCGAATGGGCCTGCTGAAATCCGCTGACGTGAAAGATCTTTCCTCGCCTTCGCCCGCTCTGCGCGGCTTCTTCATGCACCAGGCATTCCATCACACCGGCATGGAAGTCCACGATCCCGTCCCCGCTGACGTTCCGCTGGCCCCGGGCCAGGTGGTTGCGGTGGAGCCCGGCATCTATATCCAAAGCGAGGGGTTCGGCATTCGGCTGGAGAACAATGTGCTCATCACTGATCACGGACCGGAAACCCTCACCGCCAGCCTGCCCGTGGACCCTGACGAAATCGAATTACTGCTCCAACTGTAGGGATTGTGGCTGCTTCCGGCCCTGATCCTGCCCATCCCGCTGCCAAAGACTGAGCGGCCGCAGCCGGGACGGGGCAACGCTCCCGGTGTGATTCGATTTGGAGTGGCTGATCCTGCACCGGCCCCTTGCCGCGCGGCGCGCCCCGCACTACCGCGGCGCATGGAGTTAAGAGAATTTGCCGTGCGGGTTTTGCTGTCGGACTCGCTGGAGGAAAAGCTGGCGGCTCCTGAGGGGCCATTGACGGATGATGTTCCCGGCCCCGCGCTCGTCACGCCGGAGGCGCCGGGGCGTCCGCTGG
>JANNVM010000607.1:0-8155 GCA_031414455.1 Verrucomicrobiota bacterium | reverse complement strand
AAATGCCTGCGGATTTGCCCGACCAGAACCGGGTTCTGGAGAGTATCCTTGCCAAAGGCGATTGTAAGGGCGTCGCCATATCGGTGCTCCTGCCGGACAGTCAGGGTGACCTCCTGCAAAAGATCGCGGACAAGATGCCGCTCGTCACCCACGACAGCGACGCGCCGAAAAGCGCGCGCAAATTCTACCACGGCATCGACAACTATGAAGCCGGCAAGGCGCTGGGCGGATTCATCCGCGAGCGGATGCCGGATGGCGGCAAACTGATGCTTTTCGTCGCCAACCTTGATGCGCTCAATGCCAGCGAGCGGCGCCGCGGGATCATTGCCGGACTCAACGCGCCATGACGCCACTCCTCACCGCCCGCGGACTGCACAAACACTTCACCGGCGTTCACGCGCTGCAGGAGGTCAGTGCGGAATTCTTTCCCGGCGAAGTCGTCGCCGTAATGGGCGAGAACGGCGCGGGCAAAAGCACCCTGATGAAATGCCTCGCCGGTGTTCACCAGCCGGAGAACGGCACCATCGAATGGGAGGGCCGCCCCGTGCGTATGGACAGCACGCGGCGTGCGGAGGCACTGGGCATCGCGTTCATTCACCAGGAACTCAACCTCTGCGACAACCTCAGCATCGCGGAAAATGTCTTCCTCGGCCGCGAGCCGCGGCGCGCGCGGATCTTTGTGGACCGCACCACGATGCGCCGGCGCACCGCGGAACTGCTGGCGCGGGTAGGGCTCAGCGTTTCGCCGGATGAACGTGTGGACCGGCTCAGCATCGGGCGGCGGCAGTTGGTGGAAATCGCCCGGGCGCTGTCGCAACAGGCACGGCTCGTCATCATGGATGAACCGACGAGCAGCCTGACAAAGACGGAGGCGGACACGCTCTTCAGCGTCGTCCGCGAACTGAAAGCCGCCGGCGTTTGCGTGGTCTTCATTTCCCACCGCATTCCCGAGGTCATGGCCGTCGCCGACCGCGTCACCGTATTGAAGGACGGCAAAAACAGCGGCAGCCTGACAAAGGAGGAAATGTCTCCGGAGCGCATCGTGAACCTCATGGTCGGTCGTGAACTCGATCTCTCGCAGCGCCGTCCGGCTGACGTTAGGCCTGGTGCGCCGCTTCTCAGCGTAAGAAGACTCCGCACTGCGATGTGGCCGGGACATGAGGTCAGCTTTGAACTTCGCGCGGGCGAAATCACCGGCATGGCAGGGCTGGTCGGCGCGGGCCGTTCGGAAATCGCGCGCGCCATCTTCGGGATAGACCGTCCGCTCTCGGGCAGCGTCACGATCAACGGCGGGACGCTCATCCCCGGCAACCCGCGCGCTGCCATTGCCGCCGGTATTGCCTTCGCGCCGGAGGATCGCAAGGAGCAGGGCCTCATCCTCGAAATGGCCATCAGTGACAACATCGCACTCGCCGGACTGCCGCGACTGTCGCGCGCCGGATTCATCAACGACCGCGCGGTGCATGCGCAGGCGGAGCAAATGAGACAGCGACTTTCCATCCGCACCACCAGCGTCCGCAAAGCCGCCGGTCAGCTCTCCGGAGGCAATCAGCAGAAAGTCGTGCTCGCCAAATGGCTCGCGCTCCAGCCTGCTGTCTTCCTGCTCGACGAGCCGACCCGCGGCGTGGATGTCGGCTCCAAGCGTGAGATTTACGAAGTGATAGAATCCCTCGCCGCGCAGGGCGCCGCCGTGCTCATGATTTCCAGCGACCTCGAAGAAGTCCTCCGCCTCAGCGACCGCGTCCTCATCCTCCACGAAGGCCGCCTCGCCGGCGAACTCCCTCACGCGGGAATGAGCGAGGAGGCGGTGATGTCACTCGCCACCGGACGCGCCGCGGCCTGACGCACCGCACCGCCCGGCCTCTCAAGCGTACCGCGTCAGGAAATTCCCCAGCAGGCGCAGCCCGGTGGCCTGGCTTTTCTCCGGGTGAAACTGCGTGGCGAACATCCGGCCGCGCTGCACGGCGGAGGCGAAGTCCCGCCCCGCATAGTGCGTGGTGCCCGCGATGACTTCCGGCTCGAGCGGTTGCGGATAGTAGGAGTGCACGAAATAGAAAAACGGTTCTTCACCGAGTCCGGCCCATGCAGGATCACCGGGATTTGAGGGCCGCACATTATTCCAGCCCATGTGCGGCACTTTCAGGCCCGGCTCTGCGGGAAAGCGCACTATCTGACCGCGCAGCGCGCCAAGGCCGGGAACGCCAGGATTTTCCTCGCCACCCTCGAACAGTACCTGATAGCCGATGCAGATGCCGAAGAAGGGACGGTCCTCCGCGAGCCATGCGCAAAGCGATTCCGCGAGACCCTGGCCGTGGAGCGCCGACATGCAGTCCGCGAAAGCCCCCTGCCCCGGGAACACCAGCGCACTCACATCTGCAAGGTCGTCCGGTGAATGCACCAGCAGCGGCTCATAACCCAGTGCCCGCACCGCATTACGCACGCTCTGCAAATTTCCGCCGCCGTAATCAATGATCCCCGGCTTCATGCTAGAGCATGTCCTTGGTGCTGGGCACTCCGGTCACGCGGGGGTCCACACGCATCGCGGCATCAAGGGCGCGGGCCAGACCTTTGAAGATCGCCTCCGCCATGTGGTGGGCGTCGCGGCCGTAGAGAATCTCCACGTGGACGTTCGCGAGAATGTTGTGGGAGAAGCCGCGCAGGAATTCCTCCACGAGCTGGAAGGAAAACCCGCCAATGCTTTCCACGCCGGACGGAACGCGGTGCTCCAGATAAGAGCGCCCGCTGAGGTCCACGGCCACGCGGGCCAGCGTTTCATCCATCGGCAAATAGGACCAGCCGTAGCGGACGATTCCCTTCTTGTCGCCGAGCGCTTTGCGCAGCGCCTGACCGAGCACGATACCGACATCCTCCACCGTGTGGTGGTAATCCACATGCAGATCGCCTTTAGCCACGACCTTCAGGTCCATGAGGCTGTGCTTCGCAAACAGCGTCAGCATGTGGTCAAAGAACCCGATACCGGTGCTGATGTCGGCGCGGCCCTGACCGTCCACGGTCAATGAAAGCGTGATGTCAGTCTCGGCGGTGCGGCGGGAAATTTCGGCGGTGCGGCTGTTCATGAAGTGATCGCGCAGCGCTTATTTCACGGCCGCGGGTTTGGCGGCCCCGGGTTTGGCGGCCTTGGAATCAGCAAGCCCCTTGTTGGCTTCATCGAGCTTCTTCTTCACCACCACGTCTTTGGTATGAATCTTGGAGACGGCATCAAAGTTTGACTTGGCAGACAGATAAGCCTTGTCGTTCAGATCCTTGAGGCCCTGCTCGAATTTTTTAGCGGTTGCCGTCAGCGCCGTCAAATCCAAGGCGTTGAGGCGCAGCGTTTCCTTCTTCACGACCGCTTGAGCGTCCTGGATGGTCTTGAGTTCGTAGGGATAAAAGGTCACGACCTGGACCTTGTTTTTCTTCACCAGAGCGATCTGCTTCCGCCAGTCGTCCGCTTCCTTTTTAAAGCCGTCGTCCGCTTCCTTCTTCTTCGGGCCTTCGAGCGCCGCGGTTTGCTTCTTGCGCTCTTCGATTAGCCCGGGATAAGCCTCAATGGCCTGATTGAGGGCCAGTTCCACTTTGGGCAGCACCTTGCGAACGGCTTCCACCGACGGCGGGTAGTCAATGCTGGCGACAAATCCGGCCTCCAGTTCTGCAAAGGCGCTAAACGCTTCGACCGGCTTGTTTGCCTTCGCTGCCGCTTCCATTTTCGCGCGCAGCTTGCGGGCGTTGATATTGTATTCGTTCCACTTTACTTCCGCCGCCGTAATCCACGTGCCCCGAAGTTTAATGTCGCCGGCTTTCACCTTCGCACCCTCTTCGACATACAGCTTGAGGAGGTCTTCGATTTCCTTGCGCTTCTTGCTGGCCTTGTACTTGTCCAGCCACGGCTGAATCTGCGTTTTGATCCGCTTCTCATAATCCGCCGCGCTCAAGCCGTCCGGCGTCTCCTTGAGTTTCGCGAGCAATTCCTCGGCCTCGCGTTCATCCGGCATTTCGCGTTCCACCTTGGCGACGTTGGCTTTCGGAATCTTCTTGAAGTCCACGATGCCTTTGCCCTCCTTCACGTCCATGCCATAACTGTCCGCCGTTTCCTCGGTGATGGTCCCGTTCAAAACGGTGCCGTCTTTGAGTTTGATGGTATCCGCCACGGTTGCGGAGAGACCGGCGGCAAGGGCGAGGACGAGGCTGATGCGGGGGGAAATGAGCGGCTTCATGGCGATGAGAGGATGGAGGGTGAAGTTGGGCGATCCCGTCTGCGGCCCAGGTATTTCCTGCCGTCCGCATGAGGTCTCGCCGGATGATGTCCCGGGAATCCAGCGTCACTCAAGCCCAAATATGTCCCGCAAAACGAAAGGAAATCCGCACTACTTCCGGTGCCGGGCCGCAAACGCAGCGATCCGGTCCAGCGCGATGGCGAGTTTCTTGTCGTCCGTCGCGTAGCAGCAGCGGACGAAGCCTTCCCCGGCTTTGCCGAATGCGGTGCCGGGCACGACGGCGACTTTCTCCTCCTCCAGCAGTTTGGTGGCGAACTCGCGGCTCGTCATGCCGGTGCTGCGGATGTCGGGGAAAACATAAAACGCACCGCCGGGCATGAACGTGTTGAGGCCCGCGGCGTTGAGCTTGCTCACGACGAGGTTGCGCCGGTGCCAGTAGGCTTTGCGCATTTGCTCCATCGGTCCCGCGCCGTGCTCCATCGCTTCAATCGCGGCAATCTGCGCGGTGATCGGCGCGCACAGCATGGAATACTGGTGGATCTTCATCATCGCTTCCGTCAGTTCCGGAGGACTGCACGCGTAGCCGAGCCGGAATCCGGTCATGGCGAAGGCCTTGCTGAAACCGTGCATCAGAATCGTGCGCTCCTTCATTCCCGGCAGCGCCGCGATGCTGTGATGCACACGGTCGTCGTAAAGCAGCTCGCTGTAAATTTCGTCAGTGATGACGATGAGGTCGTGTTTGATCGCCAGCGCGGCAATGCCCTCCAATTCCTCCTTCGGCTGCACGCCGCCGGTCGGGTTGGTCGGAAAATTGATCATAATGATCTTCGTCTTCGGCGTGATCGCCTTTTCGACATCGGACGCGAGCAGCGCGAAATCATCCTTCCCTTTTGTCTCCACGACGACGGGCGTGCCGTAGGCCATGTAGATGGTCGGATTATACGAGACGTAGCACGGCTCGTGATAGATGACTTCTTCCCCGGGATTGAGCAGCGCGCGGAACGCGAGGTCCAGGGCCTCGCTCACGCCGACGGTCACGAGCACCTCACTCGCCGGATTGTAGGCGACGTGGAATTTCTTCTGCACGTATTTCGCGATGCTCTTCCGCAACTCGAGCAGGCCGAGGTTGCTCGTGTAGGTCGTCTGCCCCTTTTCCAGCGAATGGATGGCGGCCTCGCGGATGTGCCAGGGTGAGCAGAAGTCCGGTTCGCCGACGCCGAGCGAAATCACGTCGCCGGCGGCGAGCACTAGTTCAAAGAATTCGCGAATGCCGGAGCGCGGCACGGCCTTTACACGCTCAGAGATTTTGTCCGACAGGCTCATGGATGCGGAGTTTTCGGAATGCATCAGGGCGAAACCGCGAGTCGGCGGCCTTCGGAAGCGACGGTGCTGAGGAAGCCGTCCTGTTTATATACCTTGAGCTGAAAATGCGTCGCCGTGCTGATGACGCCTTCCAGCGAACTCAGCTTCTCCGACACAAACCGCGCCACTTCACGCAAGTCATGACCGCGCACCACCACGGCTAGATCATAACCACCGGACATCAGCCAGCAGTTCACCACCTGATCGAAGCGCGCGATGCGATCCGCAATCCGGTCAAAACCGCCGCCGCGCTCGGGCGTGACTTTCACTTCAATCACCGCCTGCACCGCTTCGTCGTCGGCCTTCTCCGGATCCATGACCGCCTGATAACCGAGAATGGTGCCATCGGCCTCGCGTGCCGCGATGGCGGCCCGCACGGCGTCGGGCGTCGTATTGAGCTGGCTGGCGAGTTGATCCGCGCTGAGGCGGGCGTCTTTTTGCAGGAGGGCGAGTAGCGGGTCCATAATGAAGGCGCGTCTGTGGCCGCAATGGCCGCGCCGCGCAACGGGAGAACCACCGGGCTCATTCCGTCAGCAGGGCGCGCAGGTCGGCATCCGTGAGGCCGTCCATCAGCGGGGCCGCATCGTCCAGGGCAGTGCCCTGTGCGTTCACCTGACAGTCCGCCGCGCGGGGAACGCCGTCATGCGGGTTAAAAGTCGAAGTCGTTCGCAGCATCTCCGGTATTGCCCGCGGTGTATTCCTGTTCGTTGGTCTGTCCGTCGCCGTCGGGATCGGCGGTGCGACCGGCTCCGGGTGCCGCGGGATTTGGAAAATGGGCGGCGGCCCACGTTTCGCTGGTCGTCACGGCGGGCAGGGTCAAGTCCACGCACAGGAGCTTCCCGGTTGTTTCGGGAGTGTTAGTGACGGGCAAGGTCACACTGGTGATGGTCACCGGTTGATTCGCAGCGCCAGCGGTGACGGTGCCGTAGATCACGAGCGGCGGCTCGGGAATGCCGGCCGGATCGGCGGCAAAGACCGCAACGGAAAGGGCGCAGAAGAGGAAGGCGGAAGGGGGTGTTCTCATCGTCTGAAACGCGGTTTTCATTCATTCCCCAGGGGGCCTTAAAGAGAGGTGGACAGTTGCGTTTTCGCCATCCGCGGCGACGGTCGGGGGCCATGATACTGACCATCGAACAGTTCCAAAACGACGCCAAACCCTGGCTCGCCAAGCTCAAGGAGACGGGGGAATCATTGCTTCTGCTCTCCGGGCAGGAGACGTATGAAGTGCGCGCTGCCGGCCCCATCACCACTGATCGGGACATCCGTGATCTGCAAAAAATTCTACCTGAACGGGATATCATCGTGGGTGATCCCGAAGATCTTGTGCACATCGACTGGTCCTCCGAATGGCGTCCGTGATTCACCTGGATACTCACGCCGTCGTCTGGCTGGCGGCGGGAGAATTGGGTCGCTTTGCACCATTCGTGCAGGTGCTGCTCCCGAAACGTGGTTGTGCCATCTCCCCGATGGTGCGGCTCGAACTCGATTATCTGCACGAGATCGGACGGATCAGGATTCCAGCACAGGATATCGTCCAGGACTTGATCGGGAAGATCGGTCTGGCGATTGATTCCACACCGTTTGCCGACATCGTCATCGAAGCCGCCAACCTCACCTGGACCCGGGATCCCTTCGACCGGCTCATCTGCGCCACGGCCCGTGCGGCGGGGGCATCGTTGCTGTCGAAGGATGCCACTATTCTCGCGAACGAACCGTCCGCCTTCTGGGATCAGCCGCCGCCTTGATCTGATTTTACTCTTCCGCTCGCAGCCATGATCACACTCACTGCTCAGGTCCCCGACAACTTCGCCCGGAAAATCGCTATTCATGGGACAATCGCTCCGCGATTCAGGGCCCGTCTCAGCAGCGGACCGTATTGGATCCGCTCGGTTAAGGTCAATTCCGGCATGAACAGTCCGGCACGAACAAGCGCTTGGCTCAGGACCTTCCGGGCTCATTCCGTCAGCAGGGCGCGCAGGTCGGCATCCGTGAGGCCGTCCATCAGCGGGGTCGCGTCGTCCAGGGCAGCGTCCATGAGGCCTCGCTTCTTCTGCTGCAGGCGCAGGATCTTTTCCTCAACGGTCCCGGTGGCGATGAGCTTGTACACGGTGACGGCGCGACTCTGGCCGATGCGGTGAGCGCGGTCGGTGGCCTGGGCTTCCACGGCCGGATTCCACCACGGGTCGAAATGGATGACGGTGTCGGCTTTGGTGAGGTTGAGTCCGTAGCCGCCGGCTTTGAGGCTTATCAGGAAGACGCGTTTGTCAGGATCATTCTGGAACGATTGTACCAGGGCGGTGCGGTCGCGGGTTTGACCATCGAGCAGGCAATAGCCGAGGCCGGCCGATTTGACGGTATCCTCGAGGAGCCGCAGCATGGAGGCGAAGGCGCTGAAAATGATGACTGAGTGGCCACCGTCGCGGATTTCCTCGAGGAGTTCGGCGACCGCCTCCACTTTTCCGGAAGGATCCGTAGCGGGGACGTCCAGACCCCCGGCCCTGGTAAGAGAACCCGGGGGACTGGAAGTCCCCGCCACCGGGAGCAGCCGCGGATCGCAGCAGGTCAGACGCAGACGCAGC
>JANNVM010000606.1:0-35439 GCA_031414455.1 Verrucomicrobiota bacterium | reverse complement strand
ATTTATCAGGACTGGCGTGAACTGTTTGCGAATGAGAGCGACAAATTTGAGAGTGTGAACGTCACGGTCCCGGATCACATGCACGCCATTATCGCAATGAATGCGCTCAACCGGAAGAAGCACGTTTATTGTCAGAAGCCGCTCACGCGCACGATTTATGAAGCCCACGCACTGCGCGCGGCGGCACAAAAGGCGGGTGTGGTCACACAGATGGGAAATCAAATCCAAAGCAGCAGCGAGTATCGCACGACGGTGCAGATGATTCGTGATGGCGTGATTGGCAAAGTGAAAGAGGTCCACTGCTGGACCGGCGCGCAGTTTCCGCAGGCGGCGCGTCCTGACGGCGCGGAGCCGCTGCCGGAGGGGCTCGACTGGAATCTCTGGCTCGGCGTGGCGCCGGAGCGGCCCTACCGGAACGGCAGCTATCATCCGTTCAACTGGCGCGGCTGGCAGGATTTTGGCGGCGGTGCGGTCGCGGACTTCACCTGCCACATCATGGACAATGCCTACAAGGCGCTCGATCTCGCTGCTCCGATTACTGTGGAATGCACCGGAGCGGAGCAGGCATGGCTCGATGACGCGAAGCGCCGCGGCGATTCATGGCCGCAGTGGGAGGCATTCCGCTACGAATTCGCCGGCAATGAGCGCACGGCAGGGAAAACGATGCCGCTCTACTGGTACGATGGCGGCAAGCAGCCTGCGAAGGACGTGATTCCCGGTCTCGAGGGGCGCGACCTTCCCGGCAACGGTTCGGCATTTGTCGGTGAGAACGGGACGCTGATGATCGTTCACTTCGGTGCCCGTCCGCAGCTTCTCCCGCTGACGAAAGAGGTCGAATACCGGGCGCTGAAAAAGCAGCTGGTGCCCGGCAGTCCGCAGGAGCACTACACGAGTTTCGTGCTCGCGTGCCTCGGGGAAGGGAAGACGACGAGTCATTTCGACTATGCCGTGCCGCTCACGGAAGCTGCTCATCTCGGCACTATTGCGGTGCGGTTTCCAGGTAAAAAACTCACATGGGACAGTGCCGCCATGAAATTCGCCGGCGCTGATGAGGCCACGGCATTTGTGCGGCCGAAATTCCGTGACGGCTGGAGTGTGGAGGGGATCTGAGAAGCGCGCATCCCCTGACACATGCGCACGCTCGCCATCGGCGACATCCACGGCTGCCTTGCGGCTTTTGATCATCTTATCCGGTTCGCCAAACTGACTCCGCAGGACACCCTCATCGTCCTCGGTGATGTGGTGGACCGCGGGCCGGACTCCTGCGGCGTGATCACCCGGCTCATGCAACTGAAGTCGTTCTGTCAGGTCATTCTGTTGAAGGGAAATCACGAGATTATGATGCTCCGCTCCCGCGGCGATCCGGTGTGGGACCAGGACTGGCGCGGACATGGAGGGCGGCAAACGCTGAAGTCTTACGCGCCCGACAAGGAGAATCCGACCCACTCCGACGTCCCGGCGGAGCACTGGGAGTTTCTTGAGAGCGAATTCTTCGACTACTGGGAAACGGACAGGCACATCTTTGTGCATGCGAATTTGTCGCCTGAAATTCCACTTCAAGAGCAGCCTCCGGTGGTGCTGTTCTGGGAATTCCTCACGAAGAATCCAAAGGCTCACCATTCGGGCAAAACGATGATCTGCGGCCACACTTCCCAGAGCACCGGGGTTCCGCTGAACCTCGGCCATACCATCTGCATCGACACCTGGGCCTACGGCGGCGGCTTTCTTTCCTGCCTCGATGTAAGCAGCGGTATCGTCTATCAAGCGAGTCAGTCCGGAATGAAGCGCCGGCTCACGCTGCGGCCGCCGTTGTGAGGCGGCTTGCCCTGGCGCGCGGCATGGATAGCATTCCGTGGTCATGACTCCCTCTCAACTTCCCTCGCCGCTTCCGCATAACTGGCAAATTCCCGCCTCCATCCGTTTGCGGCTCGGACGTGAGGCCGGTGCCCAGCGGGCCATTTTCGAAGAGGGTCACCTGCTGCTGATTCTCCACGAACCGCCGGCTCCGGGAATGATCGAGCGCATTCCCGTCTTTTGCTGGCGGCAGCCCGCAGGTGAATGGAAGATTCATCGGAATGCCACGCCATCCGGGACCCTGGGGGATTATCTCACCAATTTCGAAAGGCCCCTGTTCGACCTCGAAGCCAGGGAGAACAAGGCCACCACGGCTGCGGAATATCACGACGTTCTTGAAGGCACTGCTCCGTTGCTGCGTGCCGTTCGACAACTCCACCGGGCGCTCCAGCAGGGCCGGGAACTGGTGAAGGAGGACCGGGAACTCATCAGCCACCGCGACCGTGCCGCGGCTCTCGAACGCACCGGCGAACTGTTGCTTCAGGACGCGCAGTTCGGCCTCAGTTATATCGCGGCGCGTCAGGCAGAGGCGCAGGCGGAGAATGCCCGCCGCATGACGGTCACCGCCCACCGGCTCAATGTGATCGCCGCCATCTTCCTTCCGCTGACCGCCGTTGCGAGCATTCTCGCCATGGATGTAAAAAGCCCGATCCCGAACTCCCCCGGAAACTTCTGGCTCATTGTTGCCGCGTCCTTCGGTATCGGTCTGCTGATCGCCTTCGCCATTCGCAAGAAAGGCTAGCCACTTGCCGCGGGATGATCCTGCGGGCACCATTCACGCTGTGGGGTCCAGCCCCGTCATCGTCCCCTTGCCGGACGCGAAAGTGTCAACCTCCAGCCCGAGGTGTTGCAGCATGGAAACGAACAGTCTGGGCAGCGGGTAATTGTTTTCCGGATCGAAGGCAAGGTGCTGGCCATGCTTGAAGCCGCCGCCGGCCAGCAGGATCGGCATGTTGGTGTTGTTATGGCTGCTGGCGTTGCCGAGGTGCGATCCATAAAGGATCATCGTGCGGTCGAGCAGGTTGGAATCCTCTTCCTTGATCGCCTTGAGAAAGGAATTCAATCCGTCCGGCCACTCGCTGCAGGTTGCGGTTTGTGTCAGGAATTGTCCAAGGCCAAGAGACAACGCCACACAGACGGCCTGAATTCGGCGTGGTTGTTGGTCCAGGTGCCTGATCATCGGAGCCATACGGGTACTCGACAGGGAACGTGCCGCATTCAAGCAGGGAACTGCGGATCGCCCGGCTCACTCTTCCGGCCTGAGTGAGGCCGCGTTCAGAATCCCATTCCCGGCGGCAGTCCCATGCCGGCGGTAATCTTCTTCATTTCCGTCTCGCTCACACGCCGGCCTTCCGCGAGGGCCGCACGCACGCCGGTGAGCACGAGGTCTTCGAGTATTTCCACGTCGGTGGGATCCACGACTGACGGGTCAATGCGAATGCCGGTCACATCACCGGCGGCCGTGGCGGTGACGGTGACTTTACCGCCGCCGGCGGTGGCTTCCACAGTGCGTTCAGCGAGGGCGGCCTGCGCAGTGGCCATGTCTTTCTGCATCTTCTGCGCCTGCTTCATCATTTTCGAGAGGTCCATTTTATTTATGATTTGCGATTTATGATTTACGAATTGTTCAGGACGTGAAGTCTCTGAGGCACGCCGCCTATTTCTTCTCCACGATCCAGATGTTGCGATAGCGCACGGGATTCCCGTGGTCCTGCAAGTGAAACGGGCCGGGCTCCGGGCCTTCGCCGAGAGGCGCCGCAGTGGTCGCGTGGGGGATTTCCACATCCTTGTGAATGATCACGCCATTATGCTTTACGGTGGTCCTCGCATGGGCGGTCTTCTTGCCGGAAGCGTCAAATTTCGCGGCGGTGAATTCGATATCGTAGGTCTGCCACTGGAGCGGGGGAAGGCACATGTTGAGGTCGGGTGCTTTGACGGAGTAAATGCCGCCGCATTCGTTGTCCTTCCCTTCGAGTCCGAAACTGTCGAGCACCTGCACTTCATAGCGGCTTTGGTTATAGAATCCGCTGTTCCCGCGCTCCTGACCCCGCGCATCCGGTTTGTAGGCCAGCATGAACTCAAGATGGACCGTATAGCTCTGAAATTTCTGTTTCGAATTCTGTCCCTGCTTGAGAAGTTTATCTTCACTCATTCCCTGGCCGTCCCATGCGTCGGCATTCGTTCCGTCAAAGAGCGCAATTCCGCCTGCGGGCATGGCCGCGCCCATCGTGGGGCTTTTGCGCTCGACACGGTCCAGGGTGCCGGTGCCGAGCGTTAGTTTTCCACCGGCAACAGTTCCGGTCTGACCTGCCAGTGTTAGTTTAACGGCCGCGTCCGCCCGCACGGCACTGCCGCGGTCGATTTCATTTTTTTTGCCGCTCCAGCCGTCGCCCGGCAATCCTCCGCGATAGAGCACGGCATCGAATTTACCTCCGCCAAGGGCGATGACCTGCACGCCCGTTTTCTTTCCGTCCAGCATTCCGGAATATTCCCCCTGAATCCCGTAGTCTTCATCCGCCTGCGCACGTTCCATCGCTACCACGGGGGCAGATTTTCCCGGTTCCTTTTTCGGATCGTCAGCGTGGGCGAACAGCGGAACGAGAAGGGCGGCAGCGAGAAGAATGGTTTTCATAACGATGCGGAGAAAAGGAGGGGAATGACGGAATGTCGAGTCCGCAGTTGCGAAGGATTCCTTTGCGGACCGGGCTTGCAGATTCCGGGAATCCCCGCTCACCGGCCAAGGAACGGAATCTTCGACTCCAGTTCCGATTTTGGCGGGGCGCTGGATTGGGAGGCAGCCGATACCGGCAAATCTGCACTGCCCCAGCCCTCGGAGAGCCGGCTCACGAGATCGTCGGCGAGGCGGGACGCGGCTTCGTCGAGTGCCTGGGATTCACTGCGCTGGAAGTTGGAGTCAAGAAAGGCGCTCGTGGAGCCCTCGACAGTACCCGTCGTGATGACGGCACCGCTGCGGGTCTCAACCGAGTAGTCGAGCACGAGCCGGACTTCCTGCTCAATGGTGCGCAGAACGTTGTATTTGTCGTTGCGCAACTGCTGGCGGCGCACCGGGCGAATGGTGCCGCGGACGATCGCATCCGCCCGGCTCGTGTCTTCAATGCGATAGGTGCCATCCACCTGGAACTGGCGGACTACGCGATTGGTAATAACAACAGCAGAGCGGGGAATGGTGGAGTCGTTCCGGAACACGGGAACCGCAATGGTCTGCACGCCTTCCATGACGGCCGGCTGGTCTGCACCAAGCCGGTATCCGGCACAGGAAGTGAGAGCGAGCGCCCCGGCGGCGGCGAGAAGGGCGCGGAATGCGGAGGAAAACATCATGCGAGTGGCTCCGCAGCGGTCAGTTGGCCTTGGGCTGCTCCTCCACAGGAATGGCGGGTTTTTCCTCCACCTTTGCGTCCGGTGCCGGCGCTTCAGGTGCCGGAGGTTCGGGTGCCGGAGCAGGTGTCGGCTCGAGAATCGGCGGGGCCTCCGGCATGGGTGTCGTGGTGTCAGGCGGCGGGAGAGCGTTGGGGTCGAGCAGGGAATTGTCGGGCGCTCCAGGAATCGCCGGCAAATCGCCGGGCTCCAGAGGAGTGTTAGGCACAAAGTCGCTGCGCATCTGCGGCCGGCGCACGGTTGAGGCGAGATTCGGTCCGGGCGGGCCGAAATACTCGGCCTTGCCCTTGAGGTTTGCGGCGGCCGGCACGGCGAGACTGCGCGTGTCGAGCGCAAGGTTCTTCATGGAATCCATCACCGTCGGATCTTTGCTGCTCATTTCATTCACCCGGTCACGCACCTCTTCGTAGTGGCTGGAGCCTGGATTTTTGAGCACGTCGGAGTAGTAAATCATCGCCGCGCGATAGTTGCCCTTCTTCTGGTAAAACCGGCCGGTCTCGTAGGAACTGTCCGCCGCCGCGTCGTCTATCGCGCCGGTCGTGCCCATGATATCGCCAGGAGCCCCGGGGAAGAGACCCATCCCTTCCTCTGTAGCCTTGCGGGCTTCGGTGATGTTATTGCGGTCACGGCTGCCTTCGTCAATCTTCGCCATGTAGGTCTTGCCGATTTTGCCCTGGGCTTCAACGGCGAGCGGGCTGCGCGGATAGTTCTGCACCACCTTCTTGTAAGCGGAGATCGCGGAGTCGCGCTCCTCTTCCTCCTCATGGATCAGACCAATCTCGTATTGTGACGCCGCGGCATGAGTGCCCTGCGGGGCGTTGGCGATGATCTTTTGGAACATCGCGACCTGATCCTCCGCACCGATGCGTGACTTGAAGCCCAGCGTGCGGCCGGTTTTTTCCGAGCGGCTCTGGGAAGCGATGCCATACTGACGGTCCAGTGCTTCGGAAAACTGCGGCGTCTGGCGGTAGTTGGTGATCAGTTCCTGATAGGCTTCGAACGCCTTCTCGTACTTGCGGTCCTTTTCCAGTGCTGCCGCAATGCGGAACTGCGCTGGAGGTGCCATGCTGGTGTAACCATAGGTGGTGACGATTTTTTTGTATCCGGCGATGGCGGCACCGGCTTTGCCGGCGGCTTCCTCAGCCCGGGCCCGGCCCATCAACTCCGCTGCGGTCATCTCCGCGGCGCGCATTTCCTCCCCGGCAGGAACAGTCGAAGTGGCTTTGTTCTTCTTTTTAAATGGATTGCCCCAGGCGTGCGCATCCTGCGCAGCGAGGAGTGCGGTCAGGGCCGTGGTGACTAAAACGAGGCGTCTCAGGTCGGGTATCATAATGGGGAGAGTAGGAGCGCATTTTGGCTCCGTCAAGCTGTCCAACCGGCGGGGTTTCAGGGCTGCCTTCCGGGCAATGGACGGTCAGAGGCATTCAGGATGACAACGGCTGCAGACGAACTATCGGTGCCCCCGAAATTCCGCCGTGGACCTGTTTTCCTCCAGCCAAAAAGACACCGCTGCTCCCGCGGTGCCCATCCTCACCGTCACGCAACTCACCCGGCGCGTGAAGGAAGTGCTGGAGCGTCAGATCGGTTCCGTGTGGGTGCAGGGCGAAATCAGCAATCACCGGCTCCAGTCGAGCGGGCACCATTATTTCACGCTCAAGGATGCGGGAGCGCAATTGAGTTGCGTGCTGTTCAAAGGAAGCGCTCAGTATGTGAGGACGCCGCTCGCGGACGGGATGCTGGTCCAGGTTTTTGGCGAAGTCACCGTCTATGAAGCCCGCGGCCAGTATCAGATGCTGGTGAAGAAAGTGCAGGCGGCAGGCCAGGGGGCCTTGCAGGCGAAGTTCGAAGAGTTGAAGCGCCGGCTCGCCGCGGAGGGGCTGTTCGCCGTGGAGCACAAGCAGGCCATCCCTCGCTTTCCCCGCTGTGTCGCGATCGTGACCTCGCCGACGGGTGCCGCGCTCCAGGACATGCTGAATGTGCTCGCGAGGCGCGCTCCTTACCTGCGCGTGCTCGTCGCACCGGTGCGCGTGCAGGGCGCAGGGGCCGAGCACGAAATCGCCGCGGCACTCCGGCTTGTTGACAGTGAAAGCGGGCGGGCGCTCCCGGTGATAGACACCGTCGTGGTGGCGCGCGGCGGCGGCAGCCTCGAGGATCTCTGGTGCTTCAACGAAGAAGTCGTCGCCCGCGCGATCTTCGCCTGCCGGCTTCCCGTTATCAGTGCCGTGGGACACGAGATTGATTTCACGATCGCCGATTTCACCGCCGACCTGCGGGCACCTACGCCGAGCGCCGCGGCGGAACTGCTCGCGCCGGACCGCGAAGAACTCCTTGCCGGTCTAACACGTCAGGGCCAGCGCATGGAACGCCGCGTGCGTCAGGCGCTGGAGTCGGCGCAGCGGGTCATCGAACTCACAGCCCGCGGCCCGCTGCAGCGGGATGCCGAACGCCTGCTGCTTCCCTGGCGGCAGCGGCTCGACGGCATCGAGGATTCCCTGCGCCGGCTCATATCCGACAATCTGCAGCGCCGCGACGCGGCCGTCATTTCCTCACAGCACCTCCTCGAACTCCGCACGCCTGAACGAATGATGGCCCGGCGCGCCGCGACGCTGCAAATGCTCGGCGAACGCCTGTCCGCCCGGGCTGCCGCGGCTCTGGAGAGGCTGCGGTCATCGTTGGAAAAACACGCCGGACTGCTGCGCACTCTTGGACCCGAAGCGACGCTCGAGCGCGGGTTTACCTGTACCCTTACTGCCACCGGACGCGTCGTGCGTGAAGCGGCGCAATTGCAGGTCGGCGAGAACTTTCAAACGCGCTTCCACAAAGGCCGCGTGAACGGCGTCGTGACTCAGGTGGAACAAAAATGACGGGGAGAGAGGAACTCCCCCACGCACTCTCGCGGCGTAATCAGAAACGAAACGGATGACTTCCGCGCCGCGCCGCTGGAACTGGCTGCATTGGGAATCCGCGCTCCTCCCCAGGCAAAGCCACTGCCGCCCCCGCGGCAGTGGCTCTGTGCTTCCCCGGGGATCAGTTCACGGCACCTGCACGGCCCAAATCTTCGGGTAATTCGCGCCAAGCAATTCAAGTTGGACGAATGGCCCGTTGGGATTGGGATTGGCAGGAGTGCTGCCGGCCTCCGCGACATTGAAGTCGTTGTCGTACGTCAGGTAGATCGTGTTACCGATCTTGCAGACCCCCTCGACCTTCTCAAGGAGCGGACTGATCGCCGTGAGCGAATCAATCACGACTGTTTTACTCACCGGCACGATGCCGAGCAGAGTGAGGTCGGCGGGAGTCAGTTGCTCAATCGTCGTCTTGGTGGCGGAGAGCGGAGCTTTCAGCTTCCCTGTGCCATCTTCAAACGGAGTGATGTCAGTGGCATGGGTCACATCGATCTCGAACAGTTTGTCGGTCGCGCGTTCCGGCACCAGCATCCTGCCCGGCCCCGTGGAGAACAGGTCACTTAACGTCATGCTGAGGGGCTGGGTGATCGGAATGATAGGCGGCACCTGATAGAGATACTGCCGGATCACGGGAGCCCCGCCCAGCGTGTTGAGATCAATCGCCACCAGCCGGACATTGCCATTGGCGTCAGCCGCGGCGCGGTTCGGATTGTTCAGCGGCCGCTGCACAATGGCGTAGAGGATGCCGTCTGCCGACACCGTGATGCCTTCAAATCCGCGATTGCTGCGGCGTTTGGACAGGACTGCAGGCAGCACCGGATAGGTCGGCACCTCCTCCGTGCCCACCACCGTGCCGGCCGGCACCAGGCGCATCTGCACCTTTCCGTTAGGTGCGATCATGGCCACGCTCGGCTTGTATTCCTCGCAGACCCAGAAGTTGCCCCACGGGTCAATCGTGATGCCCTCGGCGTCGAGGGAGTCCTCATCAAAAGGCAGGACATTCAAATTGAAGTCGTAGGGAATGTCAGTCGCCGGTTTGGTGGTTGGCAGGCCGGTGATGTGGCCGCCGTTGGGGCGTTTGAGCGGCTTGACCTCATCGATTTTTGCGGTGCCGTTGGGCATCAGACGCACCGTGATCAGGTGCGGCCCGAATCCGGGGACAGCCCAGGTCTTGAGGATTTTGCCGTCGCTGCCCTTAAAGTCCGGCGTCGGTCCGCGGTCGGTGATCGCATAGAAGGACCCCGGCTTGCCGGGCACCGGATACAGGCCGGAGAAGCCTCCGACTTTGATCTCGTTCCCGTTGTAGGGATCGGTGTAGAGGTTGAACTGCTCGGACTGCAGGTTCACGTCGAACGTGGTGGCCTGCGCCGTGAGGTCCGCTGCCGGCAACAGCAGCACCGCGGCAGTGAGCAGCAGTGATTTCTTTGGAGAACAGGTCCGGCGCTCGGTGGCGCGGAACCCGCGATGGGCTTGAGGTGTTTTCATTTGGTAGTGTTGTGTTTGTTTGCGGAGCCGGAAGAATGCCCGGTCCGCTCCCTCATGCGAGTTTCCGCGCCGCGGAGGATCATGCGGGTGAAAAATAATTTTGCGGGAAAGGATTGAGTCCGCAGATTACGCAGATTTCCGCAGTGCCCGTGCCCCAAAGGGGCACCATGAGAGAGCCCGGGGCATCGCCCTGAGCCTTATACGAAAGTCCGTGAGCGACGATTCCGGGCCGGAGGCCCATCAAAACCAGGTGGGGCGAGGCTGCGCCCGAGCCCTGATTTCCGTGGGCGGAGGGGGCGCGGAGCCTCGCGGTCGTCACGCAGAACTTGCAGGGCGAGAGCCACCCCATTTCGCTTTCTCTGCGGGCAAAGCGCCGCGTCATGGCTCTCGCCCCGGGCGCTTCCACTGGTGCCAACACCCGCTCCGCGCCGCCCGGCGCTAAGGCGCCGGCCCGCAGGAAGTCGGCTCGGGCACAGCCTCGCCCCACCTGGTTATAAAGGCTCCGCGCCACTCTCGGCGGTCACGGCGACTTCCGTATAAGGCTCAGGGCGCGGCCCCGGGCTTTCTCATTTCAGCCCGTTGGGCTGCGTGATGCGGTTCATCTTGAACGCTCATTGGAATTAGCCTCTGCGAAAATCTGCGTAATCTGCGGACACTCCTTTCCACTCACGGCACCGTCACCACGATCTCGTTCGTGAACTGACACATGGCATTGGCGTAGCTCAGGATGGCGCGGTAGTAGCGCGTCTCGGGACGGTCGGGGTCGAGCTTGGGGCGGCAGTCTGTCACCGGCGCCGGTTCATCCTCCGCCAGCATCGCATACTCCCGCTCCGGCCCGCGCCGGCACAACAGCCGGATGCTGTCCGCCACCCCCAGCCGGTAATGCAGCAGCACTCCGCCTTCGCAGAGGTTGGCTTCCAATGTATGCGCATCAGGAGGATTCATGCGCCCCCTCATGCGAGTTCCGGCCGCCAATCGGATCACCGGGGGAAGATATTTTTCACAGGAGGCCGCGGAGGAAGCAGAGGCGAGCCGGGGGCTGGTTCTCGGTTTTCGGTTCGCGGTGTCAGAAGGCAGCTGCCGACCACCGGGCACCGGGCACCGAGCACCGAGCACCGAGCACCGGGCACCGGGCACCTTGCATCTTCACTGAATTATACCTCAAGCCCTCCGTTCTCTCCTGTTCAATCTCCCAACACCCTCTCAAAAATATCCTCCGGCCCGTCGAATTCATCCATGTGCGATCCAATCTTCCGGAACCCCAGCTTCGCCGCCAGCGCCAGCGACGGCCCGTTCTCCGGACTGATGCTCACCACGAATCGCTCCACGCCATGCACCTCCCGCGCCCAGCGCATCAGGGCCTCGATCGCCTCCGTCGCCAAACCGCGCCGGCGATAGGATTCCATTACCCCGTAGCCAAACTCCACCCCGCCCGGCGCCAGTTCCGCAAGGCACTCATGCCCCGGTGCCGCGTGAAATCCAATGTGACCGACGACGGCCCCCTCCTCCCGCAGCACCATCGCCCGCAACAACCAGGGTTGCAGCCCTGGGTCCGCCTCCAACTGCCCCAGACGCATCTCCAGAGCATCACGGTGAACCTCGCAATCCGCCGGCCAACAAACACTCAGCAATCGCCCCGCCTCCCCATGATCCCCCGCCAGAAGCGCCCGGATGACCGGTGGCGTCATGGGATTCAAATCAAGGCGGGCTGTGTGGATGGCGGCAGTCATTTGCCGGCTTCGAGCAGGGCCTTCGCTTCCCGCAAAAGGATGTGCGCGATCAGCCCGTCGTGGGGATTACCGTCGAGGGCGATGCGGGTCTCCGAGAACCAGTTCGCTTTGAGCAATTGGTCGCCTAGTTCCCATGCCGTGTGGGCGGCGTCTGCCTCTTTCATTCCGTGTCGGGCCATGGCCAGTATTGCCTGGCTGGTCGCTTGTGCCACGGGCGGCAGGTGGGGGAGAACCGGTTCCACCGACGCAATCGCATCGGAGTATTTTCCCGCCCGGCAGGCTACGAGGCCCCGGGTCATGACATACCAGTTCCGATAACGCTCATTTTGCAGCGTCACCGCCTTCTCGGAGAGCACGACAACCCAATGAAGGTCTGCCTCATTTACCGGCCGGAGACAGACGGTTTTCGCCAGCACGTCCGGTCCGTGTCCCTTGAATTCCGCCACCAGCGAATCCAACAATGGTTTCAGGTTCTCCAATTTCGATGAGGAAATCGGATGCAGGATTTTCCGACAGAGCGTTTCAAAGGCCGCGGTTTCACCTGTTTCAATCAGGAGAGGGCCGAGCCGGAAAGCCGGCCACGGGTTACCCGGAAACTGCTCGCAAAAGGCACGGCAAAACGCCGCGGCTTCCTGCCAGTGACCGTAACGGCAAAAAAGATCCACCCTGGCTCCAGCTACATTCAGGGAGGTTTTGCAGGTGAGCAGCCCCCGAATCAGTTCATCCGCCTCGCGGGAGAGCGTGGCAGCGTCGTTATCCTCCCTACCCTTGCGGGCCTCTGCGGCACGAAGAAGGAGAGCATTCGCCAGCCACGCTTCCGGCTCAGCATCATCATCCGCGGGGAAGGCCTGCCCGGATTGTAGTTTGACGAGTTCACGGCATGTCTCAATCGCTTGATCGAATCGCCGTGCGGCCAACGCTGCTGTTATCCGCTGCTTCGCTTTTTTGGGATCCATTCCCAAAAGATTGTGAGCAGTAGCTTCCGGCGGGGACTGCCGAACCTTTTCCGCCTCAGTCCTTAACGCGGAAGCCTCATCCTTTCTTCCGGCGGTGTTGAGCGACTGGGCTGTGTTTTCCAGCGCAACCAGCAATGGACCGGGATTCCCGGCTTTGAAGGTCTTGCGGCGGTGTGCCAGCACTTCATTCCGCAGCTTCAGCGCCTCGTCCCATTGCTCCGTCGAATAGTACGATGTAGCCAGGCCTTCCTTGGCTCTGACTGTCGCGAAGTGCTCGTCAGGGTATTTTGAACGACAGATATCCATGGCTTTTCTATGCACGGCGAGCGCCTCAGGTTTCCGGTTCAATGCCTGGTAACACACCGACAGGTTGGCCATCGTCTGGAGCAACTCCAGATACTCAGAATGCTCGGGCGGCAGCGTCCGTTGTTCAATCGAGTATAACTCTTCGAAAAGAGCCGTTGCCTCCTCCGTCCGCCCTGCCACAATATAGAAAATCGCCACGCTATGCTTCGCCCTCAGCGCGTCGAGGTGTTCCGGAGGACGAGCCGCAACGAAGTAATCGCGCGTCTCTTCAGCGTAGGGAATGACAAAATTCGTGTAGCCAAGGGTATGCAAAGTCCATGCAATGGAACTTTGCAGAACAAACCGCTGTTCCGGTTGGCCAGCGAGTTCGCTTCTCATTTTCTGAAGCGCGAGGGTGAGGGATTCGGCGACAGTGATGCTGGCCCCCTGCCGCGCCGGATCGGGACTCGCAAAGACGCCAAGGAGGAAGTTCTTAATGTTCTCGGCTTCCCGGCGTGCCGTTTCGGCTTCCGCACGGGCCACCGACTCGTCGAGCGCCTTCTGTATCGCCTTTGCCTCGGCGCGCCCTGCGCGCACCGCCTGCCAGGCGCTGACAACCGTTGCGGCGATGAGCACCGCCGCAATCCCTGCGGTCACGCGCAGGACCACCCTGTTGCGCCGGGCGAACTTCCTGAGCTTGTAGGCGGCATTGGGCGGCCCCGCTCTCACCGGCTCGTCCGAAAGGAACCGCTGAATATCCAAGGCGAGGCCGTTCGCCGTCTCGTAGCGGCGGGTGCGGTCCTTTTCGAGGGCCTTCATCACGATCCAGTCGAGGTCAGCAGGGATTTGAGATTTATGATTTAAGATTTGAGATTTGGCAGAGGCTCCGTCGGCTGTGGATGCTGTGAGCAACTGTTTGAGACAGGTGCTTGGTTTGGGCGGCTCGACTTCGCGGATGATGCGGCGCATTTCCTCGTAGCCGGCGGAGACGAGGGTATTGGCATCGAAGGGCGGCGTTCCGGTGAGCAGTTCGTAGAGCAGAACGCCGAGGGCGTAGATGTCGCTGCGGGTGTCTATGTCCAGTTCGCTGATCGCAGCCTGTTCCGGGCTCATGTAGGCGGGCGTGCCGAGGAACTGCTCGAAGCGCGTGAAGACCGTGCGGTCGGTGAGTTTGCCCTGGGTGGCTTTGGCGATGCCGAAATCAATGACCTTCACCACGGGCCGGTCGGCGTTGAGGGTGACCATGACATTGGACGGCTTGATGTCGCGGTGGATGATGCCTTTCTGGTGGGCGTGATTGATGGCGGAGCAGACGTCCCCAAACAACTCCAGCCGCTGGCGCATGGTGAACTGCTGCTCGTCGCAGAAGCGCGTGATGGGAATGCCCTTCACCAGTTCCATGACGAAGAACGGCCGGCCCTTGTCGGTCGCGCCGGCGTCGAAGACCCGCGCGATGTTGGGATGATCCATCATCGCCAGCGCCTGGCGTTCGGCTTCGAAGCGGGCGATGACTTCCTTCGTGTCCATGCCGGCCTTGATGATCTTGAGTGCCACGCGGCGGGTCACCGGCTCGACCTGTTCCGCCATCCAGACGGTGCCGAATCCGCCCTCACCGATTTGCTGGAGCAGCCGGTAGCGCTCGATGCGCTCGCCTGTCTGTTCCGCCGGCGGCCCCGGCAGCACCACGGTGTGGCCTTCCATGAATCCGGTGACCTCATGCGAACGCAGCAGCGAATCGATGCGCCCGCGCAGTTCCGGCTGGCCGGCGCAGGCGGAGTCGAGATACGCCGCGCGTTCCGCCTGCGGCAGGGCGGCGGCGTGCTCAAAGAGTTCTTCTTCGGAGTTCATGGGCTGGTGGATGGTCGTCTCCCATCATGCGAGAATCCGGGGCGGATCGTATCACGCAGAGCCAGGAAATGTGAAGCATGATGTGGGACGGGACAGCGCTGCGAGGTAACGCAGCGCCTCTGGCCTGCCGTTCCGCAGTGCGTCCCGCCTGCCGAATTGGCTGCGCGGCGTGCCCAATATGCAGGCCGGAGGCCCTGCGGAACGGCAGCCGGGACGGACTGCGTTACGTCGTGCAGTGGTAACTCCTGTGGAACATGGTGGCCGCAGACCGCCATTCCCTGTAGGAGGAATCTTGATGACCCAACGCCACGAATACTTCCTCGATTTGACGGGCTTCGATGCGCGCGATCCGGCTGCGGCATCCCCTGGCCTTGATTTGAGAGCACCGCGGACTTCGGATGCCCACGCGCTCGCCGAACTGATGCTGGAAGGCTATCGGGGCACGATCGACTATGAGGGCGAAACGATGATCGAGTCCGTCGCGGAGGTCCGGGGATGGCGGGAAGGGCGCGCGGGGCCGCCGCTGGCGGATGTCTCGCGTTTGGCTGTTGCCGGACCGCGACTCATTAGTGCCTGCCTTGTATCAGTCATTCCGGATGGCGCTGTGCAGCCATGCGCGGGCGAAGGACGAGTCGCGTTTGGCGGTGGGGACGGAAACGCCCAGCAGGGCGGCGCATTCTTCGAAGGAGAGGCCGGCGAAGTAGCGAAGCTTCACCAGTTCGGCCTTGCGGGCGTCGTGGGCGGCGAGGCGGTCCAGGGCGTCATGGACGGCGAGCAGTTCGTCGCTGTCTTCGGGGGCGGCGATTTCGAGACTGTCGAGATTGAGGTGATCCTGGCCGCCACCGTGTTTGGCGCGCTGTTTGCGGCGCGCGCGGTCCACAAGAATGCGGCGCATGGCTTCGGCGGCGGCACCGAAGAAGTGCGCGCGGTTTTCAAACGATCCGTCCCCCAGCCGCAGCCATGCCTCGTGGACGAGCGCGGTCGGTTGGAGCGTGTGGCCGGGGTGCTCGCCGGCCATTTTCACGGCAGCGATGCGGCGGAGCTGCGCGTGGATGGCGGGCATCAATTCACCACTGGCCCTCAAATCCCCCAGCCGGATGGCCTGGAGGATTTGGGTGACATCATCGGCTTCCTGGTTTTCACCGGCCATAGTGCCCGGATTTTGCCGGGCTCCTGCGGGCGATGCAATGGTTATTCAATCCCGCAGGGAGGGGGGATCCTTTTCATTTTCGCCGTGGAGGAAGGCGGTGCGGCACAGCTCGGCGTAGAGTCCGCCATGCGCGAGCAACTCCGCATGAGTGCCCTGCTCGACGACTTTGCCGAGATCGAGGACGTAGATCCGGTCCGCGTGTCGCACAGTGCTCAGCCGGTGCGCGATCACGAATGACGTGCGGTTCACCATGAGCCGCTCCAGCGCCTGCTGAATCAGGCGCTCGGTTTCCGTGTCCACACTGGCGGTGGCTTCGTCGAGCAGGAGGATCGGTGGATTCTTCAACAGCGCCCTGGCAATGGAAAGGCGCTGCTTTTCACCGACGCTGAGTCTAACACCCCGCTCGCCGACTTTCGTGTCGAGTTTTTCCGGCAACCGCTCGACAAAGCCTCGTGCATTGGCCGCTTCCAGTACGCGCCAGAGGTCCTCCTCCGCGGCGTCGCGTTTCGCGATGATCAGATTGTCGCGCACGGTGCCGTTAAACATGAAACTCTCCTGAGTCACATAGCCGATGGCGGAACGCAGCGCCGGTTTGCTGACCTTGCGGATGCTCTGGCCGTCGATTGTAATATCGCCGCTCTCAAATTCGTAGAAGCGCGTGAGCAGATTGATGATCGTGCTTTTCCCCGCGCCCGTCGGACCCACGAGCGCAATGACCTGCCCTGGCTGCGCTTCGAGGCTCACGCCCTGGAGGGTGGCGTGTTTGCCGCTGTAGGTGAAACGCACATCATCATAGACGACATGGCCTTTTGTCAGTCGAAGCGGTTCTCCGGCATCGGCGTTGTCCTCCGGCGTGGCGTCCATGATGTCGAACACACGGTCCGCGGCGGCACGTCCGGCCTGGAGGATTTGATTCAACTGATGCAGCCGGCCCACCGGCTCATAGAAGAACGGCATGAGGAAGAGGAAGCCGGTGAACTCACCCTGGGTCAGCGAACCGTCGAGCACCGCGCGGCCGCCGAAGAGCAGCACCAGCACGGTGCCGAGAGCGGCGATATAACTCATCGTTGGATTATAGAACGACCATGCGCGCATCACCTTCAGTGTGGCAATCCGCAGCCGGTCGCTGAAGGCATTGAAGCGGGAGTGTTCGGCCTCCTCCATGCTGTAAGTCTTGATCTGCCGGATGCCGCTGATGTTGTCGTGCAGCATACTGTTCATCTCGCTCGTCGCATTGCGCACCGCCTTGTAGCGGCCTCGCGCGGTCATGGTGTAAAGAAGCGCCCCCCCCATGAGCAGCGGAATGGGAATCATGCCGATGGCCGCGAGTGTGCCACTGTGCCAGAACATCCATGAGCCGACGATAACAATCTGCAGCACCGCCACTACACCCTGCTCCACGCCGTCAATGAGCACACGCTCCATCGCATTCACATCCTCCGCGATCGTCGTCATCAGGTCGCCCGTCGGCTTTTTGTCGAACCACGGCAGTGGCAGCGACTGGAGCCTCCGGTAGAGGTCGCTCCGGATGTCGAAGATGACGCTCTGCTCCAGCGTATTGTTCAAAATGATGCGCAGGGCGTTGAGGAGGTCCCGTCCAAACCATGCCGCCGCCGCCATGAGCACCCAGGGCACGAGTTTGTCCGGCTGTCCGCCGCGAATGACGTCGTCCACGATCGTCTTGATGGCGTTTGGCGGCACCAGCACCAGGAGGGTGCCGATGACGGCGCAGACAAGCTGGGCCATCGCCATGCCAGGATATCGGCGCAGCCAGGGGAAGACGCGAAGAATGGTTTTCATCTGCGGGCAGGTAACGGCGTTCCGCAGCGCGACAAGTCCGGAGAACGGGACTTTGCCGCCAGCCCGGTGCGCCTATCATTTCGTTGCCCGCCGGATTCCGCCCATCATGACAAAAAGCCGCTGGCATTCCCCGCAGTGGCGTGAGAAGTGGCGCGGCCCAGTTCGGCAGTATGAAAATCATCGCAGTAGCCAATCAGAAAGGCGGCGTCGGAAAAACGACGACGTCCGTGAACCTTGCCGCGTGCCTCGCGGCGCGCGGCGTGCGGGTCCTGCTGCTCGATTTCGATCCCCAGGGCAATGCCTCCAGTGCTCTTGGGGTGCCTTGCGACGAAGGGCAGAGCCTTTACCGGGTGCTGATCGGCGAGGATACCCTTGCGGGGAAGATTCAGGCGACCCGCTTTCCGGGGCTCTGGATGATTCCGGCTCAAACAGAACTCGCCGGTGCCGAAGTGGATCTCGTGAAATCGGACAATCACCTTGTCAGGCTCCGTGAAGTGCTCCTGCCTCTGAAACACGAACAGCGCTACGATTACCTCATCATTGACTGCCCGCCGTCGCTGGGAATCCTCATGACGTCGGCGCTTTCGGCCGCTGACGGCCTGCTCATCCCGCTGCAGTGCGAATATTTCGGGCTCGAAGGTCTGGCGCGCATCGTGGACATTCACGAGCACATCAAAGCCAACGGGATCAACACGTCGCTCAAACTGGAGGGCATCCTCCTGACCATGTATGACGGACGCACCAGTCACGCCCGCGCCGTGATGGAGGAAGTGCGGAAAGCTTTTGAGGGCATCGTGTATGAGACGCACATCCCGCGCAGCATTGCGGTGGCGGAAAGTCAGAGCTTTGAGAAGCCGCTTATTGAATACGACCCCAACGGAAAAGCCGCCCAGGCATACAAGGCGATGGCCGAAGAGTTCCTGAAGCGGCAGGTGAAGTAATCCGGCGCTTCAGACTGAGGCCGGAGTTGAGAGGTTGCCTGCCGGGCAGCGCCACCGCCCATTGATGGACGATTTGCGGCGGAACCGATTGGCCGCTCCCGGGTGTAAGAATTCCGGGTGCGGTCGCGTCATGGGCGCATGACACGATCCCGGCTTCTCACGGCGCTCTGCCTTTCTCAGCTCTGCGCGGCAGGGCAGGGGGCACCCGTGTTTGAGAGGGACGTGCGGCCGTTGCTGAAGGCGCATTGTTTCCACTGCCATGGTGAAGGCGGGAAAAAGGAGGGCGGCGTGGATTTTCGGCTGCGGCGGTTCATGCTGCACAAGACCGATGACGGTCCGGTGATGGTGCCGGGGAATGCGGAGGCGAGCCACATGGTGCAACTGGTTCGCAGCGGCAAAATGCCGAAGGGCGAGAAGAAACTGGCCCCGTCAGAAGTCGCCCTGCTGGAGCAATGGATTGCCGCGGGCGCGCCGACCCTGCGCGACGAGCCGGAGACGATTCCCGCCGTCTATATCACCGATGAGGAACGAAACTTCTGGAGCTTCCGCCCGATCGGGAAGCCCGCTGTGCCGGATGGCGAGACGAATCCGGTGGATGCTTTCATCGCCGTGCCGCTGCGGGCGGCGGGGCTTGATTTCCAGCCGGAGGCCGACAGGGTCACGCTGCTGCGGCGGCTGTCGTTCGATCTAACAGGTTTGCCCCCGTCGCCGGAAGAGGTGGCGGCGTTTGTCAACGACCCCGCGGCCGATGCTTTTGAGAAACAGGTGGACCGCCTGCTGGCCTCGCCGCATTATGGCGAGCGCTGGGGCCGCCACTGGCTCGACGCGGCGGGCTATGCGGACTCCGAAGGGCACGAAGAGGACCTGCCGCGGCCGTATGCATGGCATTACCGCGACTATGTTGTCAGGGCGCACAATGAGGACCTGCCGTGGGACCGGTTTATTACGGAACAACTGGCCGGAGATGAACTGCTCGGCGCGGCGCACGACGACGTGAAGAAGCGTATCCTCGAACCCGGTGCCGCCGATCGCCTGGCGGCCACCGGATTCCTCCGCATGGCCCCGGACCCCACCGGCGGCAGTGTGGCGGATGCCAGCCTCGCAAGAAATCAGGTCATGGCCGAGACCATCAAGATCGTCTCCACCTCCCTCATGGGCCTGACCGTTGGCTGCGCGCAGTGCCACGACCACCGTTACGATCCCGTTTCCCATCAGGACTACCACCGCCTGCGTGCGGTTTTCGAGCCCGTCTATAACTGGAAAAACTGGCAGCCGCCCGGCAACCGTCTCTTTTCGCTCTACAACGACGAGGAACGCAAACAGGCGGAGAAGATCGAAGCCGAGGCAAAGCAAATGGATGCCGAACGGGTGGCATTCGCTCTAAAGCGGCTGGAGGAAATCTTCGCGGAACGCCTCGCCAAAGTTCCGGAAGCTGACCGCGCCGCCGTGAAGACCGCGCGGGAAACGGAGGAAGGTAAACGCACGCCGGAGCAGACGGAGCTGCTCAAGAAATACGTCGAAGCCAACGTGCCGAAGCAGGAGGGCATCCTGCTGCTGTTTGATCCGCCGGCGAACAACAAGCGCGTGGAGATGGAAGCCAAAGCCAATGCGCACCGTGCCACGAGACCGAAGGAGCATTTTGTGATGGCGGCGACGGAGTTTGCCAATGCCGTGCCGGACACGTTTCTCTTCAGCCGCGGCGACCACGGGCAGCCGCGTGAGAAGATTTCACCCGGGGTGTTCGAGGTGCTGTCCACGGCGGGCGAGCCGGTGGCCCTGACAAGTCCGAAACCTGATCTGCCGACGAGCGGAAGGCGACTCGCCTTCGCGCAGTGGCTGACTGCAAAACAAAATCCGCTCACCGCCCGCGTGCTCGTAAACCGTTTCTGGCTCCATCATTTCGGGCGGGGGCTGGTCAGGACTCCGGGAGACTTTGGTGCGCTTGGGGAGCGGCCCACACACCCGGATCTGCTCGACTGGCTGGCTGCCGGCTTTGTGGAGCACGGCTGGCAATTGAAACGGCTCCACAAACTCATGCTCACCAGCCGCACCTGGCGTCAGGCGGGAGATCCACACGTAAACACAGAGCGTGAGCGACTTTACCCGGGCTGGAAACTGCAGCGACTTGACGCTGAGTCCGTCCGCGATGCCATGCTCGCAGTCTCCGGCAAACTGATTCCTGTTATCGGGGGCGAACCGGTGAGCGTGGCGCGCGATGTGACGACAGGGCGCATCGTCCCCGGACGCGAGGTCATCAATCCCGGCAACGGCATGGTGGATAAGATCGAGTCGGTCGCCGAGGGCGCGCAGAGGCGCAGCCTTTACATCGAAAGCCGCCGCTCGCGTCCGCTCACGGTGCTCGACACCTTCGATCTCCCGGTGATGAACCCCAACTGCACGTCGCGCACGGTCACCACCGTGGCCCCGCAGTCACTGCTGCTCATGAACGATGCGTTCAGCATCGAGCAATCTCAGGCGCTTGCCGGCCGGCTCCAGCGGGAAGCACCTGCCAATGACACCGTCAGGATTGTCCGCGCATGGGCGCTCCTCTTTGGAACTGCGCCGGACGCCCTCGAAACCGCCCGCAGCCTTGCGTTCCTCCACCAGCAGCGCACCGACCTCGCCAAACAAGGCCTCGACCGCGACAAGTCCGCCGCCGGCGCCCTCGCTGCATGGTGTCAGGTGATGCTGAGCACGAACCGCTTTCTATACATCGAATAGACACGAAGGGGAGTCAGCCGAAGCCGTTCCTGTTGCTGCGCCCGGGCTCGGCCGGCGGCAATCTTTTCCGATAACATTACCGCCACCCGGGAAGGAGTGGCAAGGCCGGTGCAGCCGCCGCCGAAATCATCGCGTCCGCGTAGAAATGGACGGGCGAATTGTACTGTTTGACTGCGTGGAGAATGGTATAAAACCCGCCCATGAAAAGACTGATCATTTACCTTGTCACGATTGTCGCTGCGGGACGCGTCACAGCGGAGCCGGCGCGCAATGTCAGTCGTGCGACGGACGTGCCGGCGGTGTGGTCGGCGGCGCAGCATTTGTATGTGAAGGGGAATGTACTGCCGGAGGAGCGGCTCGCGGAACTGGAAGCATGGCTGGATGCCCGGGCGACTAACTGGACAGTGGTATTGTGCGAACACGCCGGGGACGAATCGTTCCATGATAAGGAGGGCTCGCGTTTCACCGGCATGGATGCCGTGGAGCACGGCTTGGGCAAGACGCTGCCCGCGGAGACGGGGTTTGGAGAACTGAAGCATCTGCAGACCGGCGAGCGCAGCGGCGCGTTCTTTGTGATTTTCCTGCGCGAACGGAAATTCAGCTATTACGGATCGGATGTGTATGACCGCCGCGGGCTGGGCGAAGGGAACTTCAATGGCAATCTGGACGCGCCAGCCATCCGGGCGATGCGCGGGGGCGGGCGGGTGGCGGATGCGGTGAAGGACACGGTGAGTTTCCTCGATGGAGAACTCGCCCGGCGTCTTGCCGGGGAGGCGGAGGAGCGCCGGCGAGGAGAGGAACGCGTGCGCCGGGCGCGGGAGGAAACGGCCGCGACGATCGCCGCATTGCGCGGTCGCCTGACAGAAGCCCGGGCGGCGGAACAGGAGATCCGCCGGGGCTATCCGGCGGCGAAGGGCAGTCTGCTAACTCAGGCGACCGGGCCGTGGGCCCGGCAACTGGACGCCGCTGAAGCCAGCCTGAGCGCTGGCCGCAATGACGAGGCCGTGGCGGCGATGCGCGGCGTGGAGCAACCGCTGGAGGCGTATCTGCGTCTGCTTGCCGATCATGCCCGCGGTCCCGAATTGATAGCGGGGCAGCAAAGGGAAACGGATGCGCTCCGCCTGCACGAAGATAGCGCGCGGGCTCAGGCGGCGCTGCTGGAATCGCGGGAGGCTCTGAAGGAATCCGTCGCGGCGCATGCGAATGCGGACGCCTCCTGGTCAGCCGCACTGGCTGTGTCCGCGAAACTGCTGCAGGCGGCGGCAGTGGCGGATACAGAGACCAGACGCGAGGCGGAGGAACTGGTGCGGGTGGCGGGGCGCGCCAGGGCCATGAGTTTGCCGGCCGGGAGCGGGGATGCGGCGGCAGCCATGGAAAACGCAACCGCCGCGCTCGAAACGGCCCGTCGCGATTTTTCATCCGGCCAATCAGCCGCCGGAGCCCTGCAAAAGGCCTCCGGTTTCCTGACGGATGCGGAGCGGGCCGGTGCCGTGTGGGAGCGCAACCGGTTGATCCGGCGTCGCGCATGGCAAACGGGTGGCATCGTTGGCGGCGGGCTTGTCCTTGCCGGGGGCATCATCGGCAACCGTCGCCGCCGCCGCGTCAGAACAAAGGCGCTCTCGCTCCTTGAGGCATGGGAAAAGGCATTTCGCGAAAAGACGGAGGGCTTGTTCAAACTCATGGAGCGCACGCGTACCAGTGTGGGAACGACCGCCATTTTGGAAAGCAGCGGCTGGACCGGAGACACGGCAGCCATCGCGCATCAGACGATTCGCGATGTGGATCAGCTCTTTGTGATGTCGTCGGCCATCGACGGCGTGCTGGAGAGATCCCGTGGACTCGCGCTGCCGCGCAATCTGCTGGCGACTGCGGTGAATTTCGTCGCCGGTAAACGCTATGACGATGCCGTGCAGTTATTGAATGAGGACCGGATTTCGTTCAGTCCGGAGGATCCGCTGCGACCGGTTCCGTTGTCTGCGCCGGATGCCGTGCCGTCCGAGTGGCGCGGTCTGCTGGGGAAGCGGGAGGACACCGAGCCGTTTTCCCTGACATTCGATGAACTCATCACCGCCTTCAATGAGCGCGCCGCCCGCGCGCTCGGGAGTCTCGACCGCATCGACATTGCCTGGCTGCGCATTTCCGCTGACCGCGAAAAGCTGAACGCGGATCTCGACGGCATCGAACTGATGGAACAGCAACTCCATGACGCGGCCCTAACCGACAGGCTGTTTCTGCTGGAGCCGTTGTTTGCCGCGCTGCTTCCGTCGGCCCGGGCGGATCAGGCCGGCGCTGACAGGATGGCGGCGAAGGATCCGGTGCAGGCGATGGAAAAGCCGCTGGCCGCCGGAGCCCGCAAGGCAGCGGATGCCAAAGCGATCTGCGGCGTGGTGCGGCAGGCGCGCGCGGAGTTGCTTCCCCGTATTCGTGAAGCGGCGGCGGAATTGGTAACGTCGGGCCGCCGCACGGTTTGGGTGGACGAGGCTCTGACAGCGCTGTCTGAAAAGGCCGGTGCAATCGCGCGCGCCGCAGTGGATGAAGTCCAGACTGCGGCAGTCGCCGCCCTGGCGGCGGAATTGAACTTGCAGGGAGTGAAGGTTCGCACCGCCGCTGATCTGATGAAGCGCGCTGCGGAGTCCTGTTTGCCGGTGATTGGAAAATCGGAGGACGCGGTGCGTGACGCGCGGGTGCAACTGGGCGGTGAACTCAGCATCCCGCCGGAGAAAGTGCTTTGTGAGGATGACGGGCGGAATCCATCGGTGAAACTGGCCGCGGCCCGGGAGCAGCACGCTGCTTCGCTGGCGGAGATCGATCGCGGCGACACCGCCGCTGCTGCGGAGGCTCTCAACGCATGCGATGCCTGCTGCGCGGCCGCCGCGGCATTGATCACCGCAACCCGGGAAGCCTTCACCGCATGGCCGGAGCAGGCCCGGATGATCGCGGCGGAAACAGTTCGTTTGTCAGGGACTCTTCCGCAGCGCACGGAACAACTGCGTCGCATGGAAACGGCATGGGCGGCCTCAGCGCTCATTTCCGCCACGGGCGATACGCTCAGTAATAACATTCGTGATGTGGAATCCCTGCTGGAGCAGGCCCGCCGGAAGACCGCTGAATCAAAACAGCAGCGCGAGTCAGGACTCATTTTGACAGCCGCGGGCCGCCACGGACATGCAGAGGGAAACAATGAACAAGCCGCGGCGCACCTTGATGAGATCGGAGCCCATGAAGAAAAGTTGACTCAGGCTGCGGCGGGGAACCAGACGCTGGCCGCGGAACTGGACGCCTGGCGGCGGCGGGTTGCGGAGGCTGCCACTCAGACGTCCGCTATGCGGCGCAGCGTGGACAGGATGCGGGAAATCAATACCGCAGTTGATCACGCGGTGCAGGCCGCCGCCGCCGCGGGGACTACCGCAGATCCTTTCCTTGCGGCACAGTCCCTTGAGTCCTGCCGGACCGCGATGCAGGAACTGGAGCGACAGCTCACGGCCGATGCCGCACTGCACAACGATGCCGTGCTGAGCGTGAAGGAGGCGGAACGCCAATTCACGAGTCTCAATCAGCTCGCGGCGAGGTCGCAGCAGGATCAGATTCCTGACAGCGGGGCAATTTCACAGATTGTCCAATCGCTTCCACCTCTCGATCAGTTGCTGCAGACATGCCGCCGCCGGCTGACGGAGCCTCATGAGGACTGGCCGCAGATTGATTCCGCCGCCGATGGCATCGCCGCCGAAGCGGTGCGGCTGCGCTCGGTGCTGAGCGGCGAGCTGGAGCAGGCGGAGGAGTCCATCCGCGGCCTGCAGCGGGCCGCCTCGGCGATTCGCTCCCTGCGCGGATGGAGCGGACCCTTCGGTGTCAGCATTGATTCCGGAGCCGGGCAGCGTGGACTGTACGCTGCGCGCGAAGCTCTGGATCGCGGAGCGTATGCAGAGGCGGCGAGGCTCGCCAACGCCGCGGCGAGGGAGGCGCAAAACGCTTTGGAGGCGGCAGAAGCCGAAGAGCGCCGGAGACGCCGGGAACAGGAGCGGCGCGAGGAGGAAGCGCGGCGTGAGCGCCAGCGCCTCTCCAGCGCTTCTTCCAGCTTCGGATCTTCCTCCGGTGGATTCTCATCCTCTTCGCGTTCATCCTCCTCATCAGGCACCTCCCGGTCGAGTTTCTCATCGGGCTCGGGGACATCCCGCTCAGGTTGGTGAGTGGCCACTTCCGGATGCACTCCAGGAAGCCGCAATCGCATGACAGGCCCGCCAGCGCCGTCATGGAGCGTCGAGGTGATGCTGCACACGAACCGGTTTCTGTATGTGGAGGAGCCCTATAATCGGGCCGACTGTGACGGCCAATTAAGCCTTGCATCTCCCGGCCTGGAAATTACAGTCAACTGCATGAGTACTGCTGAACTCCGTCGTCTTCCGCGCGCCGAAAAGCTCCGGCTCCTTGAGGATCTGTGGGTGGATCTGACGGCTGAAGGCGATGATGTCTCCAGCCCTCCCTGGCATGAGGTAGCGCTTGGGAAAACGGAAGCGGAGTTCACGGCGGGACGGGTTGAAATACTTGATCTCGAGACGGCATGGAGTGAATTGCACGCGGCCAGCAGGTGACGGTACGGATTCTACGCACGGTTCAACGCAATTTGGCAGAGGGACGGGACTTTTACGAATGCCAGGATCCCGGAGCCGGCAGCTATTTTCTGAACGGTATCAAAACAGATGTTTTGAGTTTGGAGAGTCTTGCTGGTGTCCACCGGCAGGTTTTCGGCTTCCACCGTCTTATCGCCAGCCGGTTTCCTCATGCGGTTTACTATCGGATTTCGGAAGGTGAGGTCCTTGTGTTTCGGATCCTGGATTGCCGGAGGAATCCGCGCTGGATTTCGAAAGAGCTAAGGGGAACGCGTTGATTAAAGCCGCCGTGAGGTTGCGTATTCGGTTCTCTGAACCGGCCATCAAATTCCGTTATGCAATCACTTCTCTCCCGCCGCCATTTCCTCCGGGCCAATGCCTTCAGCCTTGGCTCGCTGGCGCTGCCGTGGCTGCTGAGCCGCGACGGACTGCTCGCGGCACCGACCAAACCGCTCACGGGGGCGGAGACATTTGACCTGACAAAGAAGCCGTCGCCGCGGCGCGGGCAGGCAAAGGCGATGATCTCGCTCTTCATGATCGGCGGGCCGAGCCAGATGGATTTGTTCGATCCGAAGCCGCAACTGACGAAGTACCACCTGCAGAAATTCCCCGGAGAAATCCGTTACGACAATGCCGCGGAGGCGAGCAGCAAGGTGTTCGGCAGTCCATGGAAGTTCGCGCCGCGCGGGCAGTGCGGCATGGAGATCAGCGAACTGCTTCCCCACCTTTCGGAGATCGTGGACGACATCGCGCTCATCCGGTCGATGCAGACGGGCGTGAACAATCACGGACAGTCCATGTATGCGCTGCACAGCGGTCGCGTCACGCCCGGGCGGCCGACGCTGGGTTCATGGCTGAGTTATGGTCTCGGCAGTGAGACGCAGGATCTGCCGGCCTATTTGGCGCTGACGAGTCCGCACGGGCAGCCGCTGATGAACAACGAAAACTGGACGGCCGGCTGGCTGCCGGCAGTGTATCAGGGCACCATGGTGCGTCCCGGCGAGCCTCACATTCTCAATCTGGATGCCCCGCCGCAATTGTCAGGATCCGGGCAGCAGCGCCAGCTTGAACTGCTCAACGTGCTGAACAAAAACCATCTCACCCGTCATGCCGGCGACAGCGATCTCGATGCCCGCATTCAAAGTTATGCCCTCGCCGCACGAATGCAGCACGCCGCGAAAGAGGCCTTCGATCTCAGCGGCGAGCCGGAGCACATTAAAAAGATGTATGGCCTCGATCAGGACCACACGCGCGACTATGCCACGCGGTGTCTCATTGCCCGGCGGCTGGTGGAGCGCGGCGTGCGCTTCGTCCAGGTGCTCAATCAGGGCCAGTCATGGGATCATCACGGCTCCCTCCGCGGCGAACTCCCCAACCGCTGCCGGGAGGTGGATCAGCCGTGCGCGGCGCTCGTGAAGGACCTCAAACAGCGCGGACTTCTTGACTCCACCGTCGTCCACTGGGGCGGGGAAATGGGTCGGCTGCCCGTGCTGCAAAACGACGGTGGTCCAGACAAATGGGGCCGCGATCACAACACGCACGGGTTCTCGACGTGGATGGCGGGCGGCGGCTTCAAAGGCGGTTATGCCCACGGCGAGACTGACGAGTGGGGGCACAAGGCCGTCAAGGATGTGGTTCACCACTACGACTGGCACGCCACGCTTCTGCACCTCTTTGGGCTTGATCACGCGAAGCTCATCTACAAACGCAACGGTCTCGACGTCACTCTAACCGACGGCCAGTCCGCGCGCGTGGTGACGGAACTGCTGGCGTGATGCGCCCTATGGCTGCGACGGAGGGAACGCACCGGCGCTCGCACCAACCGCCACCCGGAAGTAGCGTGCGGGAGTTCCGGAAACCGGCACGGGAGAGAACGGCCATGCGGCGGCATTGCCGTCACCAGGGATGGCCGCAAGGCTGTCGTCGCGGGTCCATTGGGTCAGGTTGGTGCTGGTGTAACCGTGGTAGAATTTTCCGGTCACGGTAGAGAAGCCGGCGCTCACGGTATTGCCGGAAATTGTCAGGCTGGAGACACGGAAGACGGAGGAGGAACTGTTCGGATCGGTTCCGGCGAGGGTTTCGCTGGCATCCGTGACGCCATCGCCATCGCGGTCGGCGGAGCCGGGCAGCGAGGAGGCCGCCCAGCGGACATTGTGCATCCGCAGGAACTCGCTGGCGGCATCCGCCCTCGCACGGATATGGAGGGTGGCGGTGAGGATATTGTCAGGAATGGTGTGCGTCAGGAGAAAGTTATTCTTCAACGCCACGGCTACGGCTTCAGAGTTGGTATTAAAATCGTCTGCGCCGGGGTCATACGCGGGAACAGTGACGCCACCGTTCATCTGGCCGGTGACGTTCCGGTCGAACGCCGTTACGAGATTCACGGTCGTTGTGTTCGTGCCATCAAAGAGAATGAGTTCGGCGAGGAAGGTGTCGGTGTCCTCGAAGTTGGAACCCGTGCTCGTTTCCTCGGCTTCGAGGGTCATGGAAAAGGCAACGGTTCCGCTGAACGCGCTGAGGTCCACGGCATTCGTAGAGAAGTCGCCGATGGCGGCCGCGGCGTTCATTTGTGATCCAGTGGCGATGGCCGTCCAGCCGGTGGCGGGGCCGCTGGAAAAGACCGGTGAGGTGATCGCGCCGGCGGAGAGAGTGCCCACCTCGAGAGGAGGCGCCTGCACCGTGATGTTCACGCCGGTGAAACAGGAGGCATCGGCCTTGTCCTTGAGAATGGCCGTGATGGGTACGCCCTCAGCGGGCATGCCGGTGACGGATACATTGGTGCTGTACGCCCCGGAAGTGATATTGGCTCCGGCCACCGGAGTGCCAAGACGGTTGAATGTGACATCCCAACCCGCGGGCGAAACGGCTCCGGCTGGGTTGGCGCGCAGCGTGAAGTCCACCGTGTGCGCAGCAGGATTGCCCGGCTGGCCCTGAAGGTTGCGTGTGACATTTGAGGCGACGACGGCAAAGCCGCACTGGTCGCTGAAGCTGATCTTCCTGACATCGAAGAACTCGTTCGTGGCGATGCTTTTGGCTTCGACCACGAGTTGCACGGAGTTCGCATTCGCCGGCACCACGGCCTCAAGGCGCATGGTATTGCTGAGGGAGACGGTGATCGCCTCGCGCTTGAGATTAAATTCATCCGCCGCGGCATCGTAGGGAGCGGGACTGCCGTTGAGCATCCCGTTCGCATTGGTGTCGAAGGGCGCGATGAGATTGATCTCCGACGTGCCGCCCGTAGTGGTGACGATGAGTTTGGCGCGGAAGGCATCCACGTCTTCGAAGTTCGAGGTCGCGCTTGTATCGCGGGCCACGAGTTCGGCCACGAAGCCGACGGGTCCGGCGCTGGTCAGGTCAAAAACGGGCGAGCGGAACTCGCGCCAGATGTCGCCGCCGGCATTCGACATCGTGATGACCGGCGAGAGGGCCGTGGTGGCCACCCACTGAGACGGCAGCGGCTCGGCCGAGAGAAAGCTGGTGGTCACGCCGCCAAGGGAGCGGCTGCCGATGAACGCCTGCGGGGCGAGCACGACCTGAGCGGTGATGGAAGCATCGGCGGCGTCGGCAACGGTGATCGTAACGGGTGCGCTGCCTGCGCCGAACGGACCAAAGGACGTTGCGATTCCTGTCGTTCCGCCAGGCGGCGAGCCCGCGGCGGCGGCGGCAGGCGTGGTGCTCACGATCCGCCAGGCATTCGATACAAACTGTCCGCTCACGAGCACGCTCGACGTGAAGGTGTCGTCGGCGGGATCCACGGTGCCCTGCTGATGGCGCGAGAACGCCTGCACCGCGGCCTGGAGGGTGCCGCCGGGCGGCGTCACGCTGACCTGCGTGGTGCAGGGCGGCAGGGAGGCGGAAGTGAAAGTGATCACCTTCGGGCTGGCCGTGACGGGATAGGGACCAAACGTCGTCGGGGTATCGTAAGCGCCGGAAGTTACGGCCGCATCATCGCTCGTCCAGGTGGTCCCGGCATTCACCCCGGTGACGGTGGCCCTGAAGGAGAAGGTATCATCTCCGGGAACGTAGGGCGTGCCGGCATCGCTGCGGGTGACGGTTTCCGTGGTGGCTGCGAGTGTGCATCCGTTGTCGGCGGAAAGCTCAAGCGCAATCACCATGTCGGAACTTGTCAGGGCATTGTTGCGAACCGAGAGCGCGAGGGTATGCCCGCCTTCGGTTAGGCTGAGAGTCTGCTTCACGATGCGGGCGGTCCCTGACGTCGCTCCGGCGGGCAGACTGAGGTCGAGAGTCAGCAGGGCTCCTTCATTGCCCGTGGCTGGGGCGACGATTTCGGGCGTCGCGGCATAACTGTCGAGATTTGCAGGCGTCGTCGCCGCCATATTGATGGCTGCGACAAGTTCACCGTCCAGGTAGAGATAGGCGCCGTCATCGATCAGATAGCGAATGCGGGGATTGATGAGCATGCCTCCGCCGGACGGAACGGTAAAAGTGGAGCGAAGGTAGGCGGCACGCCGCTGGCCGCTGGCTGGAGTTGTGAGGCTGCCCGCGCGCCCGTTCGCCGTATTGCCGTCGTTGTCGCCAAAGCTGGTGAACTCCGCTCCCGCCGCAGTGAAGTAACCAATGACGTCGTAACCGACCGGGCCCTCAGTGAGCCGGGAGTCGTAGGAGTTGGCCGTGGCGACCGTGCCGCTCTGCGCTCCGCCAAACAGGGGCCCGTTGTATTGCAGCCCAAACTCCGCCGCCGGCAGATACCAGGTGGTGTCAAAGTCCGGATCCGGTCCTGCTGGTCCGTCCGGCATCGCCCCCATCGGATGCATGACGGCCCACGTGTGGTTCCATGGGGCGAGAATCGTTTGCTGTGCCTTGACCGCTCCCCCGGCCAGGAGCATCGCGCTAATTACGGAGATGAAATGTTTCATGATGCGGAGAGGTTGACTCAGGCGCCGAGTCTGACCGGAAATGCGTCAGGGGCAACCAATCCAGTCTATACTTTCCATAATGCGTGAGAGGTTCGGTGCCTGCTGGCGTTTTATAAACGTCGCAGTAGTCTGCCGTCATTCCGCCATGATCCGCCCACTGTTTATACTCATACTGACACTGCTGCCTCGCACGGTGTGGTCTCAGGTTGCGGATGCGACGACGGTCAAACGGGCCGTGGTGCTGCATCACGCGAAGTTGATCCAGGCGAATTACTCCGACTGCGTGGCGGAGGCGGAAGTTCTGGAATCGGCGGTGCGGGAATTTCTCGCCGCGCCGGATGCCGCAAAAATGGAGGCCGCACGCAAAGCGTGGATCGGGGCGCGCCGGCCTTATCTGCAGTCGGAGGCCTATCGTTTCTATGCCGGCCCCATTGACGACCCTGACGGCCCGGAGCCGCTCCTCAATTCCTGGCCGCTGGATGAGAGTTTCATCGAAGCGCCGCCGGGCAGTGTGGATCCTGGGATCATCGGCAATACGCGCACCTATCCGCGAATTGCACCCGAAGTGCTGGTGCGCCTGAATCAGACCGATGGAGAAAAGAACATCGCCTGCGGCTGGCATGCGGTGGAGTTCCTCCTCTGGGGTCCGGACCGCAGCGCCACGGGGCCCGGAGCACGGTCGTTCACCGACTACACCACGGCGCCGAACGCCAAACGCCGCGGCGAGTATCTCCAGGCGTGCACGGATCTCATCGTGCGCCAGCTCGGTTCCCTGACGGAAGAATGGGCTCCTGAAGACCCGAATAACTATCATGCCAATTTTCGCTCCGTGTTTGAAGAGGGGGTGGACTATTCCGTGGAGCGCATCATCAGCGCGCTCATCTTTCTCAGTGAAAACGAACTCGCCGGCGAACGCCTCCAGGTGGCATGGGATACGAGGGATCAGGAAAACGAACACTCCTGTTTCAGTGACACCACCTGGCAGGACAATGTCATGGACGCTGCGGCCCTGCAAAATGTCTGGCGCGGAGTTTATGTCAGACCCGGCGGCGTCAAACTGGAGGGCCCCGGCCTGCGCGACATCTGCCTCGCGGTGCAGCCTGACATGGAGCCGGCGCTGACATCCCTCATCGACGGGAATCTCGCTAAAGCACAGGCCATCCCGCAGCCGTTTGATCAAGCGATCCTTGGCGAGGACGACGCCCCCGGGCGCAAGGCGGTACTCGCCCTCATCACCTCCCTCGAGGATACCGGTGCGGAACTCCGCAAACTGGCCCGTTCCCTGAACATCGAAGTCCCCGAAGTGCCGCCGGAAGGCGTGGAAGGCTGAGGGAAATGCAAAATGAAGAATGCAGAGCCGGAGCGAAGCCCGGGCAGCCAATGACAATGAATAAACTCGAATCAATCGCATGGCGACCGCGGATGATTTGTCATTCCGGATTTTTCCTTTTTCCATTTTCCTTCTGCATTTCCACCCCTGCGGCCCCCGGACTCACCACTGCTGGCCAGCAAGCCTTCTCCGCGCCCCTGACCAATCTGTCCCGCCAGCACAAACGGGAGTTTCACGTCGGCAATTCCTTCTTCAAAGACAACTGGGTGAGTGCTCCCGCGACCGCAGCCAATCGCGACGGACTGGGCCCGCTCTTCCATGCGCGTTCGTGCAGTTCCTGTCACGTGAACGACGGTCGCGGCGCTCCGCCGTCCGGCAACGAAGTGATGACCGGTCTGCTCCTGCGCCTCAGTGCCGCGGACGGAACGCCTGACAGCATCTACGGTGGCCAGCTCGCCGTGCGCGCTTTGCCGGGTGCGGAAGCTGAGGCGGACGTGAAAGTGACCTGGGTGGATTCTTCCGTGACGCTCACCGATGGCGAAGTGGTGAAACTCCGCCGTCCTGACATTACGATTGCCCGCTGGAACTACGGCGAGCCCGCCGCCGGTCTGCTGATCAGCCCCCGCCTCGCACCGCCGGTGATTGGCGGGGGATTGCTGGAGGCCGTTGCCGTCGCGGATCTCGAAAAAAACACCGATCCGGAGGACAAGAACAACGACGGCATTTCCGGCCGGCTCAATCAAGTGTGGGACTCGGCGAAGCAGGCGAAGGCCGCCGGTCGCTTCGGGTGGAAAGCGAATCAGCCGACGCTGCGTCAGCAGGCGGCCGAGGCGTTCGCCGGCGACATCGGCATCACCTCAGCGGAACATGCCGGTGAAAATCATACGGCTGTCCAGGCTGCGAAACTCACCGCGTTTCCCGACGGTGGAAAGCCCGAGGCCGACACGCTGGTCATGGACCGTATGGAGAGCTACCTCCGCGGTCTTGGCGTCCCTGCGCGGCGCGGCATTAGCGATCCCGCCGTCCAGCGCGGCGCGGCGATGTTTCGTCAACTCAATTGCGCCGCGTGTCACCTGCCGGAGATGCAGACCGGAGGCGACTATCCATTCGAGGAACTCCGCGCCCTGACCATTCATCCCTTCACCGACCTGTTGGTGCATGACATGGGGCCGGACCTTGCGGACGGTCGCCCCGATGGCGAAGCCACGGGCACGGAGTGGCGCACCGCTCCGCTCTGGGGCCTCGGCCTCAATGCCGCCGTGAACGGCAACGCCTTCTTCCTCCACGACGGCCGTGCCCGTACGGTCACCGAAGCGATCCTTTGGCACGGCGGTGAAGCCATTGCCGCACGCGACGCGTTCAAAGCCCTCACCAAAGACGACCGCGCCGCACTCGTTAAGTTCCTCGAGTCGTTGTGAGCGGTCGCGTCGAACCTCTGTCCGCCGTTTCATTCTCATCCGCCCGCGAATCCCATGTGCCACGCCGCCATACTGACTCTCCTCGCTGTTCTATTCTGCCCCGGCCACTCCACTGCTGCAGATCGTTATGAACCGGCGTGGGCGCACGTCGCCCCGCTGCGGACGATTTCTCATGCCATAGAGGCCGGAGCCACAGCGGAGCAGGCCGGGGCGGAACTTGTCAGGGCCGTCGAAGCACTGAAGCCGGGCGACCGGCTGGCGATTGCCGCGGGGACTTACAGTGTCGGGCGAATGTGGGACCTCCGCGCCAGCGGCACGGCGGAGGCTCCGGTGTGGATCGTGGCGAAGGAAGCGGCCAGAGTCGTCATCACGTGCCCCGATGCGCGCCAGAATGTGCTCAATGCAGGGCAGGGAGGGCCGGTGCAGTTTCTGTGCCTTCGCGGACTGGAGATCACCGGCGGCAGTCACGGTGTTAGGCTCGGGCAGTGCAGCGATGTCTGGCTCGACCGGTGCCATATTCACCACACCGGCGAAGTCTGCCTGAGCGCCAACAGCGCAACGACCAGCCGTCTGCACATTACCGGAAATCACATTCATCACGGGGCCGGCCATGCCGAGGGCATGTATCTGGGCAGCCATGAAGGGAATCATATCATGAGCGAAAGTGTTATCGCCCTGAATCACGTGCATGACTGCCGCGGCAGTCAGGGTGACGGCATTGAGGTCAAACAGGGATCGTGGGGCAATCTCATCGCGGAAAACCACGTTCACGACTGCAACTACCCCTGCATCACCGTCTATGGCACCGGCGGCAGGGCGGTGAACATCATTGAGCGCAATATTTGTTATAGCAGCGGCGATCACGTCATGCAGGTGCAGGGCGAGGCCATCGTGCGCAACAACGTCATGATAAACGGTCAGGGTGCGGGATTTGCCAGCACCGATCATGCGGGGAAGACCCGCAGCCTTCACGTCATCCACAACACCATCATCAACAGCACCCACGCCTTCCGTGGCGGATCATGGAATGCCCGTGAGGACATGGTGCTCGCCAACAACATCCTCTACTCCCGCGACGGCAACGCCCTGCACTTCGCGAACGGCAGCACCGGCATCACTATCAGCGGCAATGTGGCGCTGGGTGACGGACCGATGACCGGCTGTGCGAAAGGCCGGGGCCTGGAGGACTTTCTGAAAGTGACCTGGGATGCCGCGCAGCACGATGCCGCGCCTGTCGCCGAAGCCCCGCTGGAGCACGCCGATGCGAAGTTCCTCACGGACACCGATTTCAACGGCAGGCCGCGCGCCGGTCGCCGGATCAGCGGTGCCTTCACCCGATGACCGGGCCGCGCGCTTGCGCTTTTTCACGGGTTGCCCGGTTTCATAAACACGGCCACGCTCCCGCCATGCGCTCCCTGATCCTCCTCTTCGCAATGATAGCCACGCTCCGTGCCGATCCTCTGCAACTCACTCTGCGTTCCCGTCCGAAGTCCGGTGATGGTGTTGTAGAAAAGCCGGCCGCATGGGACCCCGCGAAAACCGCCATCATCGTCTGCGACATGTGGGACGATCATTGGTGCAAAAGCGCGGCCCGCCGTGTCACTGAACTCGCCGGTCCCATGAACACCATGCTGAAGACCGCGCGGACCAAAGGCATCTTCATTATTCACGCTCCCAGCAGCGTCACTGGTTTTTACAAAGACACACCACAGCGCCGTCTCGCGCAGGCCGCACCGTTTGCCAAAGCTCCCGTTTCCCTCGCCAGCGCGCCCCGCTGGGGCACGGCATGGTGCTGGACCGATCCCAAACACGAAGCGGTCCTTCCGGTGGATGACAGCGACATGGGCTGTTCCTGCACCGGAGTAAAATGTGAGATTGTTCCTCCGTGGAAACGCCAGCACCCGGCCATCGAACTCATGGAAGGCGACGCCCTGACCGATGACGGCCAGGAAACCTGGAACCTTTTGACCGCCCGCGGCGTGGACAACGTTATCCTTTGCGGGGTTCACCTGAACATGTGCGTGCTCGGTCGTCCGTTCGGAATTCGTCAGCAGGTTTATCTGGGCAAGAACGTCGTCTTCATGCGCGACATGACCGACTCCATGTACAACCCGGAACGTCCACCCGGCGTGGATCAC
>JANNVM010000605.1:0-6464 GCA_031414455.1 Verrucomicrobiota bacterium | reverse complement strand
GTATTATATAGCTCGATCCAGTCCTGAAAGGTCGCGTCCTCGTCCTGGAGGCCCGCCGTGTTCTCCGTGACCACTTCATTGATGCGCACCGCCGGCGACGGCAGCGACCCCGGCAGCACATCCACCAGCACGCTGGCGGTGGAGGTGCCATCCGCATTCGTCGCCGAAAGCGTATAGCTTTGCGGCACAGCAGGCGCGGTGATGACGGCGTTTGTCTGCCCGGTCACATCACTGCCGTTGAAATTCAGCGTGTCCGCCCCGGCCACCGTCCAGGAGATGGTCACCGGCTGTCCCGCCGTCGCCGGCTGCGGCGCGGCGGACAGCGTATTGATCGCCGGCGGGTACGTGATCGTCGCACCCACCGCATCAATGTTCGCCTGAGTGCCGCTGCTGCCGATGAAGAGCGTGACCTGTTGACCGTTGGCGGCGCCCAGCCCGGCGGCGTTTTTCAGCGTGAAGTTCACATTCACCGGGCTGTAGCCCGCGGCATTCGCAGGCAGAGCCAGAGTGGCCGGTGCTGCCGCTATACTCACGCCGCCGACCCGCGCATCGAAGGTCATGTTGCTGGTGCCGGCAAAGCGCGGACGGGCCTGCATGGTCACATTCAATACCGCGCCCGGAGAAGCCGTCACGGCAGCGCCGCCAGGAAACACGAGCGGCTGCGTGATGTTTCCATTGTTATCCAGAAAAACAACCAGCGTGCTGTCCGGCGCGAAATTCAGCGGCGCGTCCGGATTGAAAAGCCCCGCGCTGGCCGCGGTCCACTGCGGCACCACTCCCGCCGTGAAGTCACCGGGATCAGAGCCGATAGGAATGGCGTCACCGTCGCCGTTCAGCGTCGCCTTCTGCTCCTCAAACGAGGAGTTCCTGATGTCTATTGGCAGCGGCGCCGCGATGGTTGCGCTGCCGCAGAGCGCGAAAAGAAATAGAGTAAGGGAAGATCGCATGGCATTTTTCTACGGGATTGCCGGGCTTTCGTCCATTCCATTGTTTCCGTGCGTGAGCCAAAATCCGGCGGACCGGGCCGGCTTCCGCTGCTTAGATAATTCTTGCAGAGGAAATTCCTGCGGAGTAAAGAATCACGCCATGAAAAGACATGCACTTCAATCGCCACTGCGTCGCCGCAGCGTTCCAAATCGAACGGCCTTGCTCGTTCCGATGGCCGCTCTCGGCCTTGGCACATCAGAGGCTGCCCTGGTTGGGGTGAATTTTCAGAGTGACGGTTACGGCTTCGGCCCCTACACGCCAACCACATCGGCTTTCGGCGTTCCCGGCGCGAACTGGATCAATCTGGCTCCCGGCGTATCGGGCTCGGGCAGCAATTCCGGGGCCACGGCAAGTTACTCGGCAGCGGGCTCATGGGTTTCTTTCGGTTACGCGTATGCCAATGTCGGCGCGGGTCCGACGAATGACAACGAGCGTGTTCTGGCAGGCAACATCTGGGGGGACAACGGCGCCCCCATCGTCGTCACCCTCGACTTGGGCGCACCGGGCAATTACACCTACTCGCTGACGGCGATTGCCTCGCAGGATAGCGGCTCCGGGTTCATCAATCCGGTCATCAATGACGGCACGGGAATCACCAGCCCCGGTTGGGGGGCCACCACTCAGGGCGGGCTTTGGAACGGAGCGAACACGTCTCCGATGGCCATGCTCAGCCAGTCCGGCACCACGACGGGCGACATCATTACGTTCACGATCACTGGTCCAAACGCCGCAGGTGGCATCCGTAATGCACTTGCCGGCCTCACGATTGATTTCACTCCGGTGCCTGAGCCCGGCACCGCCGCGCTGGGAGCCATCGGGGCTCTGGCACTGCTGAGCCGCCGGAGGAAATAACACTCGCAGGTGATCGAAAAGATCGTCATTTTGGGCGGCGGCAGTGCAGGACTGCTCGCCGCCCTTTCTTTGAAGCGCAAGCTCCCGCAGCTGGCGGTAAAAGTGGTGCGGAGCCCGGAGATCGGCATCATCGGTGTAGGGGAAGGCACCACGCCCTCCTTTCCCGGGCACCTGCACGACTATCTCCGGCTCGGGCGCGGTCCGTTTTTCGCTGCGGCGAAGCCCACCCTGAAACTCGGCGTCCGGTTTCTCTGGGGTGGCGAGCCCTTCGACTATCCCTTCCACGCGCACCACGATTTCCGGCATCCTGACCTGCCGCGTCCCAACGGCTTTTACGCTCCCCTCGGCATGGCCGATGCCGGAATCTTTACCGCGCTCATGTCGCGGGACAAGGCCCTGCCTGCGGATGCCGCCGGGCAGCCGCTGCTTCACACGGGCGTCGCCTATCACATCGAGAACGTCCAGCTCGTCGCATGGCTGGAGCAGGCCTGCCGGGCCAGTGGAGTCACCATTATGGATGGCATGGTGCGCGGCGCTGAGGTGGAAACGGACGCCGGCGGATCGCCCCGCGTCACCGCCCTCCGCATGGACGATGGCAGTTGTGAGCCGGCGGACTTTTTCATCGACTGCTCCGGGTTTCGCTCGGAGTTGATCGGCAGCGCGCTGGAAACACCGTTCGTTAGCTTTGGGGATTCGCTGTTCAATGACCGTGCCATCGCCGGCCCGTGGGAGCGCACTGACGAACCAGTGCGCCCCTACACCACGGCCGAGGCCATGGACGCCGGCTGGTGCTGGCGCATTGACCATGAGCATCACATCAATCGCGGCTATGTTTACAGCAGTGCCCATCTCAGCGATGGCGCGGCGGAGGAGGAATTACGCCGGAAAAATCCAAAGATCACTAACACCCGGCTGGTAAAATTCAAGACCGGCCGCTACGCCGAGTCATGGCGCGGCAATGTCGTGGGCATTGGAAACGCCGCAGGATTCGTCGAGCCGCTGGAGGCCACCGCCCTCATGATCATCGCCCTCCAGTGCCGCGCTCTCGCCGACGGATTGCTCGAGAGCAATCTCCGCGTCACCCCGCCGCTGCGTTCGCTCTTCAACCGTTTCATCGGCGGGGTCTGGGACGACACCCGCGACTTCCTCGCGCTGCATTTCAAAGCCAACCACCACATGGACACGCCCTACTGGCAGCGCTGCCGGGAGGAGGCCTCCCTGCACGGTGCGGATCCGGTGGTGGAATTTTACCGCGAGCACGGCCCCTCGCTGCTGGGGAAAAATGTGCTGCTCAGCGCCAACAACCCCTTTGGCATGGAGGGCTACCTTGCCCTGCTCACCGGCATGCAGGTGCCGCACGGAAATTCGCACACGATCACCCCCGCCGAGGCCGCCATCTGGGAACGCCATCGCGCTGAGTATGCCCGTCAGGCGGAGCAATCGCTAACAATGCCCCAGTGCCTCGCCGCCTTCCGTTCCCCGGCCATGAAATGGAGCGCTCCGTCATGAATGCCGCCGATCTCCAGCAGGCCCGGGCGCTGCTTCATTCCGGTCACCTCGATGAGGCCCTCGCCCGCTACCGCCGCCTCGTAAAGCAATCACCGGGAGCTGCATTTCTCTGGTTCGAACTCGGCAACGCCGCCGCTGGTCTGCGCCAACTGGACGCCGCCGGTGATGCGTGGAAAAAAGCCCGCGCCCTGGAACCGCACCATCCTGATCTCCTCCTCACCATCGGCCACCAATATGCCGCCCTGCGCCCGCCCGGGCTGGCGCGCGAGCATTTCGCCGCCGCCGCGCAGGCCAGTCCCGGCAGCGTGAATCCCCGCATGGCCCTGGCCGCTCATTTGGAAAAATCCGGCGACCTCCCGGCCGCACGCGCCGCTCTCGACGAATGCCTCGCGCTCGATCCGCTTGATGAGCAGGCCCGATTCCTCAACGCCGTCCTCCTCCGCCGCAGCGAAGACTTTGCCGCTGCCGGGCAACAACTGCGCGACCTGCTTTTCGACGACCTCCGGCATCCCTACGTCCGGTATGCCGTTCACTACGAACTAGCCGCCGTCCTCGACCGCACCGGCCAGCATGATGAAGCCTTCGCCAGTCTTCTGACGGCCAAGGAAATCGTCCGCAACCTAACGGACATTCCGCGCCTGTGGAGCGAATTCGATGACGCTGCCAGAGCCCGCCTTTCCCTCGCTCGCGAGGCTCCGCCGCCGCCACCGGCTTCCGACGCGCCTTCGGGCGTCGCCTTCCTCGGCGGCCATCCCCGCAGCGGCACCACCCTGCTGGAGACCATCCTCGACGCCCATCCTGACATCACCGCTGTGGATGAAGGAAACGCCTTCCACTGCGCCATCAGCCACCCACTCTGCCAGGGCGGACTCACTCCGGCAGCGAACCGCCTCCAGTTCAAGCCCGCCGCCGCCCGCCTGCGCCAGGCCTACCACGCCGCCCTGCAGCAGGATGCCGGGGAGTCCGCCACCGGACTGCTTGTGGACAAGAACCCTTCGCTCACCGCTTCCCTGCCACTGTGGCTCCGCGTCATGCCGGAGCTGCGCGTCATCATCGCCCTGCGCGATCCTCGCGATGTCGTTCTCAGCTGTTTTTTCCAAAACATTCCGCTCAACCTCGACAACGCCAACTTCCTCACCCTTGAGCGCACCGTGCATCACTTCACCCGGCTCATGAGCGTCTGGCACGCCGTGCGCGAGTGGCCCGGCTTCCACTGGATCGAGACCCGCTACGAATCCCTCATCGCCGCCCCGGAATCCGAAGGCCGCCGCAGCATGGATTTCCTCGGCTTACCGTGGCACGAAGCCCAGGCCAGCCCCCACCTCGCCGTCCGCCCCGCCACCATCGCGGCCCCGACCGCGCAGGAAGTCACGAAACCCATCCACACCCGCGCCGCCGGCCGCTGGAGGGCCTACGAAAAACATCTCGCTCCCTTCATCAACTCCCTGTTGCCATTCGACATGCAGTAGTGGGCACCGGCGAATGATGGTCCCGGGCTTCCCGGCGTGCCCGCGGCAGCCGCTCCCTTGCTCAGCGGATGACGCCATGCCCGTTTGGAGTGCAGGGGCCGCCAAATCATCCCGTCCGCAACGGATGGGAGGACATCCATCCACACCTGGCCGCTGGTCCCGTCCGCGGGAACGGCGCCGGTCATTACCCTCCGGAGCGCCAGTGGCGGCCCCGCTCCCGCAGCGCAGGCCGGGACTCGTCACTGACGCTGGAAGCCGGCGGAATGCTGAGGATCCAGCCGGGTTGAATGAAATTCGGATCCTGCACGATGCGACGGTTGGCATCATGAATGACGGGCCAGAGCAGCACGTCGCGATAATAAGCGCCGGCGATGGTGGAGAGGGAGTCGCCGCCCTTCACCGTGTAGTGCGAGGGGCCCGCGGTGATGAGATGGGAGGGCCTGCTCACTACCGGAGCCGTGGCCGGGACCACGGAATTCGTGGGTGATTTGCCGCTGCCGAAATCTTTCTGGAACCACTTGCTAACGTAAGAGTCCCAGGTGCTCAAGTAGGGCTTGCCGGAGCGCACTGCGACGTCAACGACGAGGAAGAGGTCCTTCACCGCCTCCACCGCCGCCTGCCCGATTGCAGAAAACTCACCTTTGGAGCCCTCCCATTTCCGGTCCTCGGCATCGTGTTGGTGGCCCTGGCCGTTCTCCTCCTGCTCCTCATAGACGAGAATGCTCGTGATAGTGCCCAGTCCGCCTCCGCCCCGCACGACGTGCATGGGGGCGAAGCTGTCCTCCACCGCATGGGCCGCCGTACCCAGCGGGCGTGCTCCCGTGCAGGCCATGACGGGGAATTCCCCCAATCTCGCGGGCACGGCAATGGGTACCACCTTCTGGCCTTTCATGGGGCCGGAGCCTGCCGCGCCGATGACGCGCCCGGTATTGGCATAACTGCCAGGGCCCTGGGAATTGTTCACCATGCAGGCCGCTTCGCCCGCACTGGTGCCGAAGCCGCCGATGTAGGCCGCCGCGGCCTGGGTGGCGTAGCCCTTGATCCATGCCATCGCCGTCGCATAGGCCTTCTCCGGGCTCTCTCCCTTGATGGCCATAAAGTGATGCTTTTGGCCCGCGGCCATCCAGTGCCCGCCGAGGAGGTCTTCGAGGTCGCGGTTCACCGCGGCGAGGTCCACAGCGGCGGGCAGGAAGGAGAGCTTGCCGCGGAGTTCCGCCATGGCAGCCTTTGTGATGAGGTAATGTCCGTCGAGATCCATAGTGTTGAGATGGGGGAGGCCGGGATTAAAACCGCCGACTCGCCGGCTGACAAATTAAATCTGCAGCTCTAAATCTGCAGTTCCCGCCTCCGCCCGGTCCCCTTCGCCCGGCACCGCATCCGCCGTCGCCGGCGCGGCGACGCTCATGCCGGGGATTGCCTCTGCTCTCTTGTGACCATTCACGAAGACGACTGCCGGGTGCGCGATCGCGCCGCGGCCCACAATCTGTGCATCCTGCGGAAACTGAGCGCCAACGTGCTGCGCGATCACCCTGCGAATAAATCACTGCGGGCCAGGCGAAAACTGGCCGCGCTCGATCCGGACTTCCGATTTTCCCTACTTACTATGATTCCCTCGATTGCTCGTGCGTAAGCCCTGCCTGCGCGCCC
>JANNVM010000604.1:0-2176 GCA_031414455.1 Verrucomicrobiota bacterium | reverse complement strand
TGGCCGAAACCCGCAATGCCGCGTGCGGCGAGTGTGTTCACAGGTCCGGCGCTGATACAATTCACGCGGATTTTCTTTTTGCCGAGATCATAGGCCAGGTAGCGCGTGCTGGCTTCGAGGCTTGCCTTGGCCACTCCCATGACGTTGTAGTGCGGCACCACCTTCTCCGCGCCGTAGTAGCTCATGGCGATGATGCTGCCGCCGTCCGTCATCAGGGGGGCGGCTTTGCGGGAGAGGTGAACCAGCGAGTAGGCGCTGATGTTATGCGCGGTGAGATAGGCTTCGCGGGTGGTGTTGATGAAGTCGCCCTCCAGCGCCTCCTTCGGGGCAAAGGCCACGCTGTGGAGCATCAGGTCCACTTTTGGCGCGACGCCGGCCACCTTATCGAAGAACGCATCCACCTCTTCGTCCTTCGATACATCGCAGGGCCAGAGTGGAGTGTCCGGCCCGAAGGTGCTCGCGAGTTCCTCGACATTGTCTTTGAGGCGATCGCCCTGGTAATTGAAGATGAGCCGCGCGCCGGCTTCGGCCCATGCCTGGGCAATGGCCCATGCGATGCTGCGCTTGTTGGCCACGCCGAAGACGAGGCCGGTTTTTCCTGCGAGGGGTTTGCTCATGGCTGGTGCGGGGTATTGGGTTGGACCGGTGACTTGCGGCCCGCGCTCCGGGGCGTCAACAGAAAGGCTGCCCTGCCGGCTGGGGCGGGGCTGCCGGCTGGAAAAATTTCCTGAATGAGCGGTGAATGAGATTTCCAATTCTTCCGTCCCAGGTTACTATCCGACCGGAACCTTTCCGGGAAATCCACCGCCTCACCCATGAAAACACTGCCGCTTCTTCTCTGTCTTGCTGTCCTCGCCGGTCGCACCGCGGCCCAGGAAAAGATGAAACTCGCGGATCTCACCCTGGAAGACGGTACGAAACTCAAAGATTCCGTCGTGCTGAAGGTAGAGCCCGACGGCTTGAGGCTTGAGCACAAGGACGGGGTGAGCAAGGTAAGGTTTGAGAACTTGCCGGAGGCTGTGCAAAAACAGTTCACCTTCGACCGGGAGCAGGCGAAGAAATTCCGCGTGGAAAAAGAAACCGAACGGGCGAACAAGGCGGTAGTGGAGCACAAGGCCCGCGTGGAGGAGATAGTCCGTCAGCAGCGTGAAGTCCAGGAGAGCGATTTCGCGACGGGACGCGAGGAGTTTTACCGCCTTCTGGAGTCCGGTGAATACAGTTATCCTCAACTCGACAAGGCGCTGCAGGAAAGCATCGCCGTGCTGACGGAAGCAGGACGGGAGGACCTTGCCGCGCAGTTGGAGGATGACCGCAAGCTGCTCCGCGAACGCGAGCTGATCCGGCCCGGCGAAAAGGCGCGGCGGGAAAAAGACCAGCTCCTCGCCCGCATTCGCGATCTGGAAAACCAGGTGGCGCAACTCAACAATCCCCCGCAGCCCGTGGCGGTGGTTCAGGATACAGGGATAATCCCCATATTCGTGGATCGCCCGATTGTCGTGAATCCCTACTATACCGGCCCCAGCTATGGACCGTGCCCTCCCGCCAGGCGTCCGGTAACCGGACCACCGCACACCGTGCCGCCAGCAGCCCCCTGTATTCCCGCTTCACCCGCAATCCCGGCGCGTCCGGTCAGTCCTGCTATCCCGGCCGCTCCGTTCATCCCGCGCTCGTCACTGCCGGTGGCCCCGTCGCATCCCATGGTGCCCTCGCGCGTCACCATGCCTTCCAGCGGGGCACAGCAGTTCGGGGCGCATCTCTGGAAAAAATAGAGCCGGCTCCGTCCCGCGCGCCGGGGTGCATCCGTGAGCTTGCGCGGACGCCGGGCACCGGCATCGTGCGGCGATGCCTCCAGCCGCCGAATCCCATCTCCTGTTCTCCATCCTGTGCGCGATATTCGCCTCCGTGCCGGTGGCCGTGCTCATCCGCCGATTGACAGGAAGCCGCTGGTCGAATCCCCTGCCGGCGCTCTCCCTGCCTTCGTTCGACAGCCCCTACGCTCCCCCTCTGACGGAATTGGCTGAACCTCCGCCCCTTCCGATGGCACCGGAGAACGATGCCCCATGGTCGCGGGAGGGCGCCGTGATGACCGGCGGGCGATGCCAGATAGGGGGGGGGTGTGGGGCCACGCAAGAAACGGGGGCAGGGGCAACCCCGACACCAAGAACGAGGCCCGGGA
>JANNVM010000603.1:0-22031 GCA_031414455.1 Verrucomicrobiota bacterium | reverse complement strand
CCAGTCCGGAAGGCCTGTTCGACGACCGCATTACCGCCGATATCATCTGGCGGTTCTAAGAAAGCTGCTTGTCGGTACGGATGGCGGGCGGGGACTCGTGTGCAATTCCTGCACTCATACTCGCCCGCCATCTCACCGCGCAGTTCTCTTACTTCTTCCACACGTCGCCGACACCTTCACCGAACCAGCGGGTGCTCACCACTTTTTGCTGCGTGTAGAACTGCACACCCTCGCGGCCCTGAATGTGGAGGTCGCCGAAAAAGGACTCGTCCCAGCCGGTGAACGGGAACATGGCCATCGTGGCGGGAACCCCGACGTTGATGCCGATCATACCGGCTTTGACACGGTGCTTGAACTCGCGGGCGGCTTTCCCGGAGTTGGTGAAAATGGCGGCCCCGTTGCCGTAGGCCGAGGCGTTGGCACAGGCGATGGCGTGATCCAGATCGTCCATGCGCATGACGTTGAGCACGGGACCGAATACCTCCTCGCGGGCGATGGTCATCGTGTGCCGCACTTCGTCCACAATCGTCGCACCAACATAATAACCACCCGGCGCATCGCTGACCCGGGCGCCGCGGCCATCGCAGAGGATCTTCGCGCCTTCACTTTCGCCGCTGGCCACCAGTTGCAGCACCCGCTCGCGATGCTGCGCGGTGATGACCGGCCCCATGTCCGGCTGCGCGGTCTGCAAATCCGTGCGCCCCACTTTGATCGCCCGCGCTGCCTCCACGAGTGACGGCAGCAAGCGCTCCGCCGCCGCGCCAACCGTGATCGCCGTGGACCCCGCCATGCAGCGTTCGCCCGCGCAGCCGAATGCCGCGGTGGACAGCGCCTCCACCGTTTTCGCCACGTCCGCATCGGGCATCACGACGATGTAATTCTTCGCGCCGCCATTCGCCTGAACACGTTTACCGTGCTTCGTGCCCGTTTCGTAAATGTGACGCGCAATGGGCGTCGAACCGACGAACGACACCGCCTTCACCACCGGATGCGTGAGCAGCGCATCCACGACATCACGCCCGCCGTGGACAAGGTTGAGCACGCCTTTCGGCAGTCCCGCCTGCTCCAGCAGCTCCACCAGCATCACGGCTGACAGCGGCACTTTCTCGCTGGGCTTCAGAACAAACGTATTCCCGCACGCCAGCGCCACGGGAAACATCCACAGCGGCACCATTGCCGGGAAATTGAATGGCGTGATCCCCACGCACACGCCAAGCGGCTGCAGCACCGTCTCGCAGTCCACGCCGCGCGCGATGTTCTCCAGCGTGTCGCCCATGAGCAGCGAAGGAATGCCGCAGGCATATTCCACATTCTCCAGCCCGCGAAACAAACTCCCGCGCGCCTCAACGTGCGTCTTGCCGTGCTCACGTGAAATCGTCCGGCAAATCCTGTCGAAGTTCTCCTCCAGCAATTGCCGGTAGCGAAAGAACACCCGCGCCCGCTCCACCGGCGGCGTATCGCGCCACGCCGGAAATGCCGCCGCCGCCGCCTGCACGGCTTCGTCCACAAGTGAGGCATCGCCAACGGGGCACTCCGCGATTACTTCGCCGGTCGAGGGATTGAAAACAGGTGTGACGGCGGCAGTTAGGACACGCCATTCGCCGGCGATATACACGGGGCAATCAGTCATGGTGACGGGACATTCCAAATTCAAAAGGTTCGGTGGCCGAACCGGGCGGCTCCGGTAATCCTTTGCCTGTCTCTCTTCAAGTGACCATCTACGTTGAACCCGCGCGGGTCGCCAATCTCCACGGCTCCGCAAAAAAATCTTTCGGTGGATGAGTTTCCTGACCGCTCCACGCCAAAAGACGTTGAAAACAACGCGCGTTGAAAACAACGCGCTTTACTTTCAGCGTTAATGTGAAACGCTGTGTCACGAAACCAAATCCCGGAGGCCAGCTTGCCCCCAATCACATCTTTGGCCGCGATACCCTAATTGCCCAGTACTGGGAAATACTTGAAGGCCGCTGCATCTACGTCAATGACTTGCGGCGGATCGGCAAGACCCAGATCATGGTGAAGATGCACGCTGAACCACCGTCAGGCTGGCTTACAGTGAAACGGGATCTCGGCGGCTGCCACACCGCAGCAGAATTCGCCACATTGGCATTCCGGGATTCGACCGCACTACTCGGTCTCAAGAAGCGCAACCTGAGGAGAATGGGGGAATTTCTCAAAACGCTCGGCGGCGGGGAGATCGCAGGCATACTGAAACTCCCGGACGGCTCGGCGGCACCGTGGAAAGAGGTTCTCTTTCGAACCTTCTCAGACTTGGAAGAAGAAATGCGCGAACTCAATTCTCGCGTCGTCTTTTTCTGGGATGAGATGCCGTTCCTCCTGGATAACATCGCTCGGCGTGAAGGAACTCAGACCGCGATGGAGGTGCTTGATGTACTCCGCTCGCTGTCCCAGGACCATGACCGCATTCGCCTATTCCTCACCGGCTCCATCGGACTGCATCATATTCTGAGCAGCCTTCACAAAGATGGCTACATCAATTCTCCCCTCAACCGAATGGAGCATGCGCAGCCCGGTCCGCTCGGCAAGGCGGACGCATGCCGACTCGCGCAGGAACTGATCGCAGGTTCAGCGCTACAAGCGGAATCGTCGCCTGAGTGTGCCGCCTGTATTGCAGATGAGACAGGGAACGTCGCTTATTACATCCATCTGCTCATCTCCAGACTCCCCACGGCAGAACCACTGACCCCTGACCTAATCAGACAGACCCTAAAGAAAGAAATCACGGCCGACGACAACGACTGGGACTTCGAGCATTACCGCAAACGACTCAAGACGTACTATGGCGCCGGCGAATCGGCCGCACTGCGAATCCTGGATACGGTGGCAGTGACGCAACCAGTCGAATTTCAGGTCATCCGCCGTGAACTCGCAGGGCAAATGTCGTTCGATGACGAACGGCTCAGGGAACTCCTCAAACTTCTCTGCCGCGACCACTACCTGGTGCGAACCGGTGACAATCAGTATCGATTCTACCTCGATATCATCCGCCGGTGGTGGGTTCTCAGCCGCAACCTCTGATCTCGCAATTATATGGCCCACCGAACTTTCATTTCTCAGTTCTCCCCGCAGCGCACGGACCCCGAAGCCCTGGAGCAAATTCTGGTTCAACGCCACGAACTGCTCGCCGAGTCGGTTGGGAAAATTCGGGAGAGCGTCCTTACGAGAAACAAACATCACTTGCTCGTCATCGGACCGCGCGGCGCCGGCAAAACACACCTCACCACACTGATCCACCACAGGCTAACCCGGCAAGCCGACCTGGGCGACAAGATGCGATTTGCATGGCTGAACGAAGACGAGACCAGCACCAGCTTTTTGAAGCTGCTCATCCGCATCTACCGGGACCTATCGAAGCGGTATCCGTCAGAATTCCCGGAAAATGACTTGGAATCGATCTTCGGTCGGGATGCGGACACTGCACGTGAACTGCTCAGCAACTCCCTGGTCAGGCACATTGGCGACCGCATTATCGTCCTGCTGATCGAGAACCTCGATTCGTTATTTAATGCCATGCCGGAAGTCGAGCAGCGCACATGGCGGGCCTTCGTGCAGAATCATCCGGTCTTTGCAACCGTCGCCACGGCCCAGAGCCTCTTCGGTGGAGTCTCTGATCGGGACCAGCCATTCTTTGGATTCTTCGATACGATCCACCTCAAACCCTTAGGTGTGGAGGATGCCCTGGCCCTTCTGGAGAAGCTTGCGGACCTGAACGACAGGCAGGATTTGGTCGCGTTCCTTCGCACTCCGCGTGGAAAAGCACGATTGCGGGCTATCCATCACCTCTCGGGAGGAAATCCCCGTCTCTACATTATCCTCTCGGACTTCCTGACGAAAGAGTCGCTGGACGACTTGGTTCGCCCATTTCAGGAAACCATCGACAAGCAACTGACCGCCTACTACCAGGAGCGCCTTCGCTGGCTCTCGCCCCAACAGCAGGAGATCGTCCAATTTCTTTGCAGGCAGGTTCACCCAACTGCGGTGAAAGACATTGCCGAGGGGATTTTTGCCGCCCACAACACAACTACCGGCCAGATGAAGCAGTTGCGGGACAAAGGATACGTGAGTTTTAGTCCGCGTGGCCGCGAGGTTCTCTATGAACTTGCCGAGCCATTGATGCGGCTGTCCATCCAAGTGAAAGAAACTCACAACCGGCAGCCATTAACGTTGATCGTGGATTTTCTTCGCATCTGGTACGACCGAACGGAATTGGAAGAACGGCTTGCTCGCCTCGCACCAGGCACGCCCGGCCGCGAATACTTCGAAGCCGCCCTGAAAAGCCAGATCGCTGATGGCTCGAACTTCCTCCACGAGTTGCTCCGCCGTGGCCTCGACGGAATTGACCTGGCAAACTGCGACGAGGATACACTCGAACGGCTGCACTGTTTAGCAGCAGAAACTGACAACCCGTCCGACTGGTGGAGATATGGTGCAGCCTGCGTCGGTCGGGGCGCGGAGGAAGCAGCCATGCACGCTTTTTCACGAGTAATAGAGCATCCTCGGACGTCCGATGTCGATTTGGCTCAAGCATTGCTCGGACGGGCTATTTTGCACAATCGACTCGGACAGATGGAGGCGGCGCTGTCGGACTGTTCCCGAGTGGAAGGATTGCAGGGCGCGGGCCCTGATCAAGTCGCTTTGGCGTTTAACTACAGCGGAATGGTTCGGAGCCTTTCCGGCCAGTTGCAGGAAGCACTCAGGGATTTTTCTCATGTTGTCATGCTGCCCAATGTCCCGGCCGAGGCCGTGGCACAGGCAATTTATGGTCGCGGCAATGCATATAGCCAGGCAGGACGATCGGAAGAAGCCATCCATTAATTCACGACTCTGATAAATCTGACGGGCACCCCAATCAGGTTGGTTGCCGAGGCGCTGCATTTTAGAGGCCTCACGCATGGGCAGTCTCAACGCTTGGAAGAGGCTGTCGCGGACTTCTCCCTGGTCATCCACTTGCCGGGTGCCCCCGTGGAAGTGGTGGCGCAAAGTTTGATGGCACGCGCATGGACTGATGTCCAGATAGGGCGCGCCGGCGAGGCACTCTCGGATCTTGAGCAGGTGTTCCGTCAGCCCCTCATAGGGATCATCCCACGTCTTCCCGGATTTCATCCACTCGTGTTACTGGGCGCGCTTGTCCAGGCACTGCTCCAATTTGCGGGCGGGAAGTCGCAGTGGGAACCTAGAGCGAAACGCTTCGTCGAACTCCTCGCAGGCTGTCATTTGGCAGGCCATCTTGGGCAGGTGTTGGTTTATCATCTGAGACCACTCGCCGACAGCCATCTGAATTCCACGGGGCTCGACCAATGGGCCGCCGGCTGGGTGGCGGCAGGTGCGGGCCATGCCGAGTTGGAAGTCCCACTGCGCTTGTTGCTGAACGGCATTGCCTGGATCAAAACAAAAGACGAATCCAGCCTCCTCAGCCTCGCCAAAGAAGAACGCCGAATCGTCCGCGAAGCCCTCGGCCTGCCACCAGAGGGAAATTGATCCCGGGCAATTTGCAGGACTTTGTCGCGTCCTTGGACAGGCAACTGTCCCGAGATTCGCGCGAAGTGTACACGGCACAGACCGCGCTGGATGAGATCAATCGGCCGCTGGAGAAATTGAAAGGCACTGCGCCTCATTGGGCGAAAAAAGTCCATCGCCCTCTCGTTTCACGGGGCCGATGAAGCCGCTGGCGACACCCTTAACCATGGCAGTTGTGAGCGCGTGCCTCGCGTGGGAATCTCTCAGGGAAACCATTCCGACCGGGCGCGGGAGTGCTGAGCCGCGTTTGGATCATTGAGGCCTGGAGGCAGCATCAGATAGCATGCCGGAGAACAATCTGGACCTCTCCTCCCGCGGCCTGTAACCTTCCCGGAGCCGGAGTGCGTCTCGCGTGTCAGTCTTTCAGCCCGAAACAACGAAGCCAATTCCATGATCACAAAACTCCTCCGTCTGCTGTTCCTGCTTGCCTTCGTTTTCCGTGGCGCGGCCCCGGCCCGGCAGCCTACCCTTGCGGCATCTGTCCCTGACGGGGCCATCGGCTTCGTCGAATTCTCGAACCTTGGCGAGATCGTCCGCGCGGTGCAGAAATCCCGGGCTCTGGAGTTGATTCTCTCCACCGACGAGTTCAAAAAATACGAAGCGTCGCCGGACTATCTCAAGGCGAAGGCCTTCCGTGCCACCGCCGAACTCATGCTGGGAGCATCACTGTGGGACGCCTCGTCCGAACTCCTCACCGGGCGCGTGGCGGTGGCGCTCTACCCGGATCCTGACAATCCGCGGAAACCGCATGCGGTCGCCATTCTCCGGCACGACGAGGCCAGGACCCTCGACCGGGTGCGCAACGTGGTGAAGCCGCTGCTTTCCGGCTTTGGCAAAGAGACCGACACGAGCGCCGCCTGCCCCGGGACCGTCACATGGGCGATCAAAGAGCAGGGCTTTGTCGCCATGCAAGATACATGGATCGTTGCGACGCAGCAGCGCAGCCTGCTCGACCGAACCCTGACCATTCTCGGCAGCAAACAGGAAAAGCCGGCATCGCTCGCGGCGCAGGACAACTTCGCTGAAATGGAACGCGGCACCGGCGATGACCATCACGCCCGCGTATGGGTCAACACCCCGCTCATCAGAAAGGCGATCGGCGATCGTTTCGGTCTGCCGCAAAAGTCCACCGACGGCATGGCCTCATTGATTTTCGGCGGCCTGGTGGAACTGGCGGACCGCAGCCCGTTCGCGGCCCTGACACTCGACTTCCATGCCAATGACGTCGAGGGAGTCCTCACCGTTGCCGGAGATCCTGCCAAACTTCCGGAACCGGGCGCGCTGTGGTACATCCAATTTCCTGACAACGGCGTCATCCCCCTGCCGAACACACCAGGCAGCATCGCCGGACTCACCATCCACCGGAAACTCGGCCAGTGGTACCGCCAGCGCGACAGCCTGCTCGCCGATTACCTCCTGCCCGCTTTCGACAAGTTTGAAACCGACATCGGCAATCTGCTGCCACAGAAGGATTTCGGAGAGGATGTGCTGCCGCTCATCGGTGACAACTTCACCCTCGTCTCCGCGCTGCAAAGTTACGACCACCTCGGCGGTCAGCCCGGCATCAAGCTCCCCGCATTCGCTGCCATCTTCGACCTGCCGAAACCCGCGGAGGGCGCCGACACGTTCGCCCTCTTCTTCCAGACGCTCTCCGCCATTCTCAATCTCCAGGCCGGCCAGGAAGGCCGCCAGCCGTCCGTGCTCGACAGCGAATTCTACAGGGAAACGAAGATCACCTTCAGCCGCTTCCTCGACAAGCCGAAGGGGGACCGCCTCGCCATCGCCTACAATTTCCAGCCCGCCGCGGCCAGCGCAGGCCGCAAATACATCATCGCCACCTCCGTCCAGCTCTGCCGCGACCTCATTGATCATTTCAAGAATCCCGAATCCAGTCAGTGGCAGAACCGCAATTCTGAATTGGTTATCAACATCGGCGCGCTGACCGCCCTGACGGAACTTAATGAAGGATTCCTTCGCAGCCAGGACATCCAGAAGGGCACGGCCCCTGACGCCGCGGAAAAGCGCGTCGGCCTGCTGATCACCCTTCTCAAGCAGTTCAACTCCGTGCGTTATCACTCCAGTCAGGAGGGCGGGCTTTTCAAAATGCACCTCAACACGAGCTGGAAGTGAGGGATGCCCGGGCAACCCCGAGGAAACGGGGATGCGGCGATTCCCGCGGCCGGCGAACGGCTGGAAACCAAACCCCGGGGATTAGTCCTATGCACATCCTGTTTTCCAGATGAGGTGGGGGCATGGCCTTTCAGATCAACGCGGAACTTTATTACGATGTCCTGATGAGGAGCACCGTGTTGCTGAGCATCCACGCGCTCAGGACTCCGAATCAGAGGCTTCGCGAGGAATCGTTCCAGGTGACGCCAGGGGTGATGTGGGAGGAACTGCCGGTGGGAACGGGCGAAAACCGTTACATCCGTTTGGACACGGGCCATGCCACAACTCTCGAAGTGTCCTACACAGCGATGGCGGAGACACGCCACACGATGGTCGGTCATGAGGAGATTCGGGAAACACCGGTCTCAGAAATCCAGCGTTCGGCCATCTCCTATCTGTTCCCGAGCCGCTACTGCCAGTCCGACCGGCTGGGGCGGCTGGCGATGAAGATGTTTGGCCACATTTCCAGCCCCTATCATCAGACGGTGGCGATCGCCGACTGGATCTTTGAGAATATAGACTATCTCAGCGGGGCGACGGATGCGGCGACTTCGGCGTTCGATACGGTGACCCAGCGGGCGGGGGTATGCCGGGATTTCGCCCATCTCGGGATTGCCTTCTGCCGGGCGCTTTCGATTCCGGCACGCTATTTCGCAGGCTATGCCTGTCACATGCAGCCGCCGGATTTCCACGCCTGTTTTGAGGCTTGCATCGGGAACCGCTGGTTCATTTTCGATCCCACCCGGCGGGCGGCCCTCAACGGCCTCGTGCGCATCGCCACCGGACGTGATGCCGCGGACGCGGCGGTCGCCACGATTTTCGGCGAGATGCAAATGACCGGCATGTCGGTATCCTGCGTGTCGGATGATTTTAGACCGCTCAGCGCCATTGACCTGGCAGGCCACGCGATCCTGATCGAGCCCTAACCGACCGCTTCTTGCCACACCGGGCATCACCATCCCGCATCACCCGCCGCTCTCCGCCTGCCCGCAGCGATCCACGCACCGCCGGAACCAATTCGGCGCCGGGCACGGCACCCGAAAAACCTGCCGGTTTTGTCCGGTCACGGCTCCATCCGGAAAATGTGCGGTTCCATTAAAAAAATTTCGGAAATTATTATTGAAATAAAACGGTGACGCCGTCAAAATCAACGCTTCTCCCACGGAACATGGGAAAATCCGTTTCATCAACCCGCACGCCACCTTAAATCCATGCGCACCTCACTCATAGCGGTCACCGCTCTCGTCTTCGCAGTCGCCCGGGCTCAGGCCGCCAGCATTCCTATTCTGAACCCAGGCTTTGAATTGGACACAGCCGCTGCTGCGGGCGGGGGAGGCTGGACGGACGCGGTGCCTACGGATTGGAGTGACCCCCAGGGTGGCGACAACACCAATTTTATTGAAAACATAGGCGGTTTTGCCTCGGAGGGTTCTACGCACCTCGGCTATGACGGTAATGAATTTGGCATGGTGTATCAGGACCTCAGCACGGCATGGGCTCCGAATACTTCCTACACTTTCACGGTGGGTGTCGGAAACCGCGCTGGCACAGGGGCCGGAACCGGCCGTTTCGGGCTCGGCAGTTCACTTGATGTGCTGTCTCCTGCCGGCCCCTTTGGTGGACCATACTCCCTCCAGACACCCTCGGTATTCTTCTCGGATTTCAATACCGCGACGATCGTGCCAGACAATGGAACCAATTACTTCGGTGATGCCACTTTCACCTTTTCAACCGGTGCCGTAGCCCCCGCGGGCAATATCCGCATCTCGGTGCAGGAAATCAGCGGGACGCGCATCCATGTGGACAATTTTCGCCTCGACGCCATCCCTGAGCCGTCCTCGCTCGCGACGCTCGGCCTTGCTGCCGGCCTCTTGATGCGCCGCCGCCGCGCTTAAGATGCGCCCCGTAGAGCAAATCAACCCTCATCACCTTGCACGACCGGCTCTCGCAGCCGGTCGTGTTGTTTTTGGGCTGTGCCTTGCATTGGTCCGGGTGAGTCTGGCCGCTGAGGAAGGACCCGTGTGTGCGGTGCCTAAGCTGGCGGTGCCTGATCCCGCCGCGGAGGGCTGGGGATCGGAAGCATTCTCCGAACTGGCGCAGACGGAGCTCAAGCGCCTGCTGGAGCCATTCGCCGGTGGTGGTGCAGAGGTGGCCGCCGTGAAGGGCAATTTCGCACTGCGTCCGGAGGTCAAAGAAATCTCCCGCACCGCCACCGCCACCGTTTGGCGCGGCAAGGAGGCCAAAGCCGCATCCGTCGGTACTTTGAAGTCCGCCCTCGCTCCGCTGCGCACAGGCTTTCAGCCCGGCTCCGCCCTGCATCTGAAAGTGAAGACCGTCGCGGTCTCGCTGCCGGAAGGAAAAAAGGCCGGCGAGGCACGGACGACGCACCTCATTCACCTCGATGGCGCGTCTCCCGGCGGACGCCGCGAGATCAATGCCACGTGGGCAGCCGTCTGGCAGACCGGCGCGGACGGCAGACCGCAAAGACTCCGTGCGATCACCTGTCAGGCGTGGGAGGAAGTGGAGACTCCGTTGCGGCTGCCGTGGTTCTCGGACCAGACCGCCGCCGTGCTCGCTCCCGCCCCGGAAGCCGCGGGGCAGTTCTCCGCCGGCAACAGCCACTACCGCCTGCGCCTCCAGGCAACACTGCCATTCTTCAAGTTCGGATACTGCGGCGTCGCCATTGCTGATGTGAATGGCGACGGTCGCGATGACCTCTACGTCTGCCAGCCCGGCGGGTTGCCCAATCGCCTGCTCCTCCACCAGCCGGACCATACCGTCCATGATGCCGCCGCGGAATGGGGCGTGGACCTCCTCGATTCCACGCAGTGCGCCCTCTTCGCCGACTTCGATAATGACCGGGACCCCGACCTTGTCGTCGCCACCGTGGGGCCGCTCGTCTTCTTTGAAAATACCGGCCATTCATTTGAGGCCCGCCTGCGCCTGCCACTCGTCCTCAATGCCTATGGTCTGACCGCCACCGACTACGATGGCGATGGCGACACTGACATCTACGCCACGCGCTACTTTCCCAGTGCGGGTGAAGGCGGCGAACTCGCCGTGCCCATGCCCAGCTTCGACGCCAACAACGGCGGACCAAACTTCCTCATCCGCAACGACGGCCCCGGCGGGGGGAATGGCTGGAGGCTCTTTTCCGACGCCACCGCCGCGACGGGGCTCGACGCTAACAACCGCCGGTTCTCTTTCGCTTCCGTCTGGGATGACTTCAATAACGACGGCTTGCCTGACCTCTACATTGCCAACGACTTTGGCAGGAACAACCTCTGCCTCCAGACGCGCGGTGCAGACGGCACGCCGCATTTTCGTGACGTCACGGAAAGCGCCGGACTCAGTGAAGGAGCATTTGGCATGAGCGCCAGCAGCGGTGACTTCAATCGCGACGGCTGGGCCGACATCCATCTCGGTGCCATGTGGTCCTCCGCGGGCAGCCGCATCACCAGCCAGGATCGCTTCCGCCCGGAACTCCCGCAGGAGGTGCGCGACCGCTTCCGCCGGCTCGCCCGCGGCAATACTTTGTTCGCCAACGCCATGAAGCCGGAGGGGCGCTTCACAGATGTAAGCCTCGCCGCCGGCATCACGCTCGGACGATGGAGCTGGGCCTCGCTCTTCGCCGACGTGAACAACGACGCGTGGCCGGATCTCCTCGTCGCCAATGGATTCGTGACCGGCGAAATTCCGGACGACTTGTGAAGTGTCTATTGGAGGCAGGTTGTCTCCCATTCACCGCTCAAACTTGAGCAGAAGGAGCTGGAGGTTCAGAGCCCTTACCGCACGGCCATCCGCCGCCTGGACCAACTCATTGACGGCGGCAATTCCCTCAGCGGACGCGAGCAAAACTGCGCGTTCCTCAACCTCGGCGACGGCACCTTTGCCACCGTCTCGGCGCTCAGCGGCTTCGACTTCCCCGACGACTCCCGCTCCATCGCCCTGACAGACTGGGACGGCGACGGCGACCTTGATGCATGGATCACCAACCGGACTGCGCCGATGCTGCGGTATCTGCGCAACGACTCGCCAGCGGTGAACCGCTCGCTCCTGCTCAAACTCGAAGGCACCACCGCCGCCCGCGATGCCATCGGTGCCCGCGTGGAAATTCGCCTCAAAGACCAGCCGGAAAAACCGCTCACGCGCACGGTGAAATTTGGCGAAGGTTTCCTCGGCCAGAGCAGCCGCTGGCTCCACTTCGGGCTGGGCACTTCAGCAATCATCGAAGTGCGCATCCACTGGCCCGGCGGGAAGTCGGAAGTGCTCAAGGACTGCCGCCCCGGCACCGCCATCACCGTGATTCAGGGCGAAGCCGCCCCTCATGTCACCACTCTGCCGCCGGCCGTGCCGCCATCCGCGCCGTCGCCGCTCAGCGTTCGCCCGCCAACTCTCGGCGCTGCCGTCACGCTCTCCCAGCCCGCTCTTTTCCCGCAACTGCCCTCCGTTGATCCGGACGGCAATCCCTGGATCATCACCGATACCGCAGGCCCCGTGCTGGTGAATCTCTTCGCCTCATGGTGTCCCGGCTGCACAGAGGAACTCACCGCCTGGCGCGATGCCGCGGAGCAATTCAAAACCGCCGGTCTCTCCGTCGCGCTTCTCGCCGCCGATGGTCGCGACACCGCCCACAGCAGCACCCCGGCGAAAGCGTTCACATGGCTGAAACACAATCGCATTCCCTTCCCTGCCGGCGCACTCACCGATGAAGCTTTCCGCCGCCTCACGACGGCGCACCGCCAATTATTCGGTGCCATCGTCAACCTGCCCATCCCCACCAGTTTCCTCCTTGATGGCCGCGGCTCCCTCGCCGCCATCTATCGCGGCCCCGTCAGCAGGGAGCGCATCCTGGCCGACGTCGCCCACTGCCAAAAAGAGGATGCCGCCGGACGAACCGCGGCCGCGCTCCCCTACCGTGGCCGGTGGCTTCAACCACCCGATTCGCCCGACCCCTCCTTTTGGCTCAACGATCTCGTAACGCGGCAGTTCTGGGATGATGCCTTCGCCTTCTTCCAGCGCCACACAGACGCCCTTCGCCCACACAAAGACTTCGCCGTCATGGCCGCCGCACTCAGCGACAAACTCGCCGCCGCCGGACGACCCGGACCCGCCATTGCGGCCTGCGAAGCCGCATTGAGCAAAGCCGAAACTCCGGAAATTCTCAACAATCTCGCCGGCCTCCTCGCCACTGTGTCTGACAAGTCACTGCGCAATCCCGCCCGCGCTCTCAGTCTCGCGCAAAAGGCCGTCGCTCTCACCGCCGGAAAAATCCCCGCCATCCTTGATACTCTTGCCGCCGCCCAGGCCGCCACGGGCGATTTCAAAGCGGCCGCGGACACTGCCGTCAAAGCACTCACTCTCGCTCGCACCACCGGTGACACGGCGCTCATTCCGCTGCTGGAAAAATCGCGCGCCGCCTTTGAGGCCGGACGACAGCCCTGAAAACAGGACGCAGTCCAGGCCGCGAAACTCCTGATGCCGCAGTTGAACATCCCCTTGCTCTGCAAAATTTCAGAAATACGTTGCGCGCAGACAAATTGACGGCGAACCACGCGGTCGTTTTTCCCATGCTGCCCGCGCACTCCATGGGCCGCCGGAAGCCCTGATTTTACCGGCATCCGAAACGCCTAACATTTGTGTTTTGCGCCACGGACAGGGGAAACCCGTCAAGATATTTGCTTTACAAAAAAAGTTCCCGGAGTGCGGGGATTTTTTGCTTGGCACAGCCCGATGATTGTCTAATTCTCTGGCACGAAATACACCGCGCTCTGCAACAGTCATGTCACACAACGAATACCCTCACACAAAGAATCGCCCGCTCTGCGGAGCGGTGATCAGGTGGGAGGGACGAAGTGACGGAGCGCGACTGCGGCACTGTCGCCGCGGTCATTTGGCGCAGTAACCGGTCACCGGTTTTGCCCGCCGCCCATCTTCATCCATCTCCATGTTTATCATCCTGTCATTTGTGAGAATCAACTTCGTGAAACAGCGCTACTGCCGGCAGGCGGCGGCGTTGTCAGCGGGTGTGCTGTGTACCCTTGGGGGAGGGTGCCGGCGTTTTTCACTGGTGGCGGATTCCGTTCCTCTACCATGCCAACCAACGATCAGATCGCTACCCTTTGGAACCACGTCGCCGCTCATCTCCGCTCCAGCGTAAGCAGCTATGCCTATACCCGCTGGTTTTCGTCGCTCAAGCTCATCGCTGCGAGCGATGACTCCGTTCGGTTCCATGTGCCGGACTCGATCCACCAGTTGTGGATCGAAATGAACTACCTGCCGGTGCTGCAGTCCGCGTTCGGGGCGGTCACCGGAATGACGCATCAGTTCGTTTTTGAAGTGGCGTCCGGGTTGCCGGCCGGTGATAACGGGATGACATTGAAGGAATCTGTTATAGAGTGGGAGCCACCGGTCCCGGCGGCGGACAACCGCGTGCTCGAAGAGGAGATCGAAAAAATGCCGTCGGAAGGGCTTTCGCCGGCCCTGACATTTGAGAATTTCGTGGTCGGCGCGAGCAATGAGTTTGCCCATGCGGCGGCGCTCGCCGTAGCGCAGAAGCCCGGGCGTTCCTACAACCCGCTCTTCTTTTACGGCGGCAGCGGACTTGGCAAAACGCATCTGATGCACGCCATTGGAACCGCGGTGCGCGCACACAAGCCACGGGCAAGAGTCATCTACATCACCAGCGAAGAGTTCACCAACCAGTTCATTCACGCACTGCAAACCAACTCCATCGCGCGCTTCCGCAAACGGTTCCGCATGGCGGATGTGCTGCTCATTGACGATGTCCACTTTCTCGCCGGCAAGGAACGGTCCCAGGAGGAGTTTTTCCACACCTTCAACGCGCTGCTCGACGGTCATAAACAGATCGTGCTCTGCAGCGACCGCCCGCCCGGCGAGATTCAAAACCTCGAGAACCGTCTCGTGACGCGTTTCGAATGGGGACAGACGGCGGAACTCACGCAGCCGGACGAAGAGACCCGGCTCGCGATCCTGCGGAAGCGCGCCGAGTCGCTGGAGGTGGAAGTGCCGGCGTACTTGATGGAGTTCATCGCCGCGCGCATCAGCACCAGCATTCGCCGGCTTCAGGGAGCGCTTGTGCGTGTGGCGTCGTGGATTTCGCTGCACGGGATGATGACCGCCGAGGCGGCGGAGGAATTGCTGCGCGACCTGCTGGCCCACGAGGCGAAGAATGTGATGACGATTGACCGCATCCAGAAAGGTGTGGCTGCCAACTTCGACATCCGGATCGCCGACATGACGTCGCGGAAACGTCCCGCAGCCATCGCCCGTCCCCGGCAGATCGCCATGTATCTGGCGCGTGAGTTGACCGGGCTGTCCTATCAGGAACTCGGCACCGCCTTTGGCGGCCGCGACCACGGGACGGTGATGCACGCCTGCCGGACGGTCGAGCGGCTGATGAAGGATGATGACGCAATGCGGTTCCGAGTGGCTTCCATCGAGACGCAGTTGCGCCGGATGTCGTGACGGCAGCGGCTCAATCATAGAGCAGCACGGTATGGCGCCGGTGCCGGAAGGCCTCTTCCTCTGTGCTCCAGGCCTCATGCAAATCCGCCGGCGGCCTGCCTGCTTCAAGGTGTTTGCGCTCACGGCTGGAGCCGAAGAGCAGTTCGATGGCGATGGGGTCGCGCACAAATTCATAGACCTCCGTGCGCCAGGCGAATTTATCGCCTGACATCTCGCGCATCACCGCGAGCAGCGCGAGACTGGTGCGCACCGGCTGGAACGCGGTCCGGTCGGTGACATGCAACTGCACGCCGCTACAGTCGTTGCCGGCATGTTTTTGAAACGCGGGCCGGAACCATGCAGGCCGGAACTTCACGCCAGGAAGCTTCGTTTCATTCATGCGGCGCGCGAGCTTCGCAGCATCCAGCCACGGTGCGCCGGCAATCTCGAATGGCCGGGTCGTACCGCGGCCTTCGCTTAGATTCGTTCCTTCGATGAGGCACTGCCCCGGATACACGAGTGCCGTATCCGGCGCCGGCATATTGGGTGAAGGCAGTACCCATGGCAGGCCGGTCGCGTCCCAGTGGTCACTGCGCTTCCATCCGTCACACGGCACGACCTGCAGGTCGCCGTCGTCGAGTCCGAGTTCGTGCTGATAGAGCATCGCCAGTTCCCCCATTGTGAGTCCGTGGCGGATCGTAATGTCATGCGCGCCGACAAAACTCTCGTGTGACTTCAGCAGCGCCGGTCCCTCCACGATGTCACCGCCCAGCGGATTCGGGCGGTCGAGCACGAGGACTCGCATTCCCAGCGGCAGCGCCGCCTGAAGGCAGTAGCGCATTGTCGCCTGAAAGGTGTAATAGCGGCTCCCGATATCCTGCATGTCGATCACCAGCACGTCGAGCCCCTTGAGTTGCGCCGCGGTGGGCCGCAGGCTCTCCGCTGTCGTGCCATAAAGGCTGTGAACCTGCGGCATGTTAGCCTGTTTCGATTCTGCGGGGCTCACGGCGATCAAATCCTGGGCCTGGCCCAGCAGACCATGCTCCGGCCCGAAAATGGCCGCCAGTTCCACCTTCGGCGCGGCGGCGAGCAACTCGATGATGTGCCGCAGTTCCCGGTCCACGGCCGCCGGATGCGTCACTACTCCGACACGCAGCCCGCGCAGTGGCGCGAACTCGTCCGCCACAAGCACATCAAGTCCGGTTTTCGTCGTTGGCATGACCGGAAGCAAAGCGTTTCCCGGTGCGAGCGGCAAGATGATTGTGACCGCCGCCACACTTCGCCGGTGACAATGACACGATTCGACTGTCATCTTCCTGCTGCTGCACTCACAGAACTCTTTCCGTCGCCCGCCATGATATCCCGCGAAAAAATCCGAGAGATGCTCGTCCGCATGGGACGGCTCGGCATCGCGCGTGATGATCTCGAAGAGAGCTTCATCCGCGGCGGCGGCCACGGCGGGCAGAAGGTGAACAAGACCTCTTCGACGGTCCGCCTCAAACACATTCCCACCGGCATCGAAGTCCGCTGTCAGGCCGAGCGCAGTCTTTCCCAAAACCGCTACCTCGCCCGCGAGGAACTCTGCAACAAACTGGAAGCCCGTCTTGCCGCCGCGCATCAAACCACTCGCGCCGCCATCGCCAAAAAACGCCGCCAGCAGCAAAAACGCAGCCGCGCCGTCAAAGCGGAAATGACCCGCGAGAAACGCCGCCGCAGCCAAACCAAATCCCTCCGCCGCCCGCCCTCCGGCGAGGAGTGAGGATTAGGTGGTGTTTTATAACTGAACTGCCCCGTCCCTGGGGACTGCGGAGGACATGCAGAAGCATGCCCCTACCCTTCGACCATCGCGGGTAGGGACGTGCTTCCGCACGTCCTTTCGCCTTTCAAGTCCTTCCGATTTCATGTTATAAGACACCGCCTTGCATGTGCCGTCGCGGCACGGCGCCCGTTCGCCTCCGGCATCAAAATTCTACTCCTGCAAATGTCCCGCTGGCTTTGAGAGGAATTGCTTCAGCAGGAACGCCTCCACCTTTCGCGGCACCGCCGGGTCCCTGAATCCTCCGTGGCCGCCGCCCTTCACAGTGTAGAGTTCATTGACCACGCCGGCCTTCTTCAGTTCCGCCTCAAGGATCCCGCTCTGGCCGTGCGGCACGAGCGGATCTTTGTCGCCGTGAACCATGAGAAACGGCGGATCGGATTTGTCCACGTAGGTCAGCGGATTCGCGCTTTTGACTTTGTCAGGAATCGTCTGCACCGGACCACCGAGCAGCTTTGCCTCCGGCGCATTGGCCGTGTCGTGATCCATCGTGCCCGGAAGGCGCTGCGCGTTCATTTTGGAAACATCCGTCGGTCCGAAAAAATCAATCACACCCGCCACTTTCGTGTCTTTGTCCGTGTGCGGCCCGATCTTGCCATCCATCTCGTCAACGCCCGCGCTCGCGCCCAGCACCGCCACTAAATGCCCGCCCGCCGACGCCCCCCACACCACGATGCGTTCCCCATCCAATCTGTGCTCGTCCGCATGCGATTTGATCCAGCGGATCGCCGCCTTGCAGTCGTGAATCTGCGCCGGCCATTTCGCCTCCTGACTCAACCGGTAGCCGATACTAACACCCGCACATTTCCCCTCTGCCACAAACCGCATCACCTGCCCGCGCCCGTCCTCTTTACCCCCCGCCTGCCATGCTCCACCGTGAACGAACACCAGTACCGGCAGTTTCTTGCCGCTCTCGCGGTTCTTTGGCAGGAACAAGTCGAGCCGCTGCCGCGGATTCTCCGTCGCGGCGTAGGCGAGGTTGAGTTTTGCTTCGACCGATGGCGGAATCGGGGGAGCCTGCGGACGCTGGGCGTGAAGCGTGGAATGGCTCAGAAACAGAACGGCGGAGAAGAGAAGGCGATGCATGGTATCGTAATAAGTTCGACAGCGGATGACCGTCGCGGCGCGTGAAAGGTTGCGCCAGCTTGGATGTAAAGTAGCGGCTCCGCAATGACTGCGCCCTGCTCGCGGGCTGCGATTGATCACCCGGCTTAATCCGGTACGAGCCTCCAAGGCTACTGGATCGCCCGGCCCTGAGCCCTCTTCGGCAAGAATGCCAGGATGATCTCGCGGCGAGCCCTGACTTTACCATGCGCGTGCTCCATGAGCCCCAACTTTACCACCTCGGAAATGTCGTATCTCAAAACGCGGGTCTTATCCCCTGAGTAGGCGACAGCCAGCCTGGGCGACAGTGAAGGAATGCGGGAAATTTCGACAAATTCATCTGCGTGGCTGAGATCCAGCACCAGATCACGCCGGCGTTTCTGGTTATCTGACATGCGTCCCTCCCGGAACACTTCGTGAACATAGTTCTCCCACGAAACCATCCACTGCTGGGCGCGGATGACCTCCAGTTGCAGCCGCAGGCCCTCAACAAATCCTTTAACGGCATAGTGCAGAAACGGGAGCACGTCACCGCCGCTCTGACTGGCCAGTGCCAGTTGCCGGTAGTATTCGCTCCGGGTCCGGTTGTAGTAGTCGCTAAACAGATGCGCAGCTGGAGTGGGGACACCGGCTGCCAGAAGCAAGTGAAACTCCAAAAGCCGTGCCGTCCGTCCGTTACCGTCGCCGAACGGATGAATCCAAGCCAGGTAAAGGTGAGCCATCGCTGCCCTTAGAATCGCGAACGCCACGCGGTAGCGATCATGGGGTGGCTGGAACTCCGGCCCGTTGAGCCACCGGCACATCTCATCCACCAACCATGAACAATCCTCGGCTGGCGCACCCCGATAGACGTTTCCAACGACCACTGAATGAAGGCGAAACGCACCGGGAACGACATCCTCTGCCAACTTCAGTCCCTCCAACACTTGCCGATTATAGCCACAAAGTAGATCGGAACAAATGTTGGGATCATCGCCGGGACCGGTGATCGCCTGTGTAATAGTGTTGCAGGCCTTCAGCACATTGTCCACTTCTTGCTTTTGATACCCCATGCTCTCCGGCACGGACAATTTCCCTCGCACATGCTCGAGAACCTGTGTTTCACTCAGGGTATTGCCTTCGATAGCTGTGTTTGCAGAAACTCCCTTAGCGAGGTAAATCTGATGCAGTTCCTCCGCGATGTTTGGGCGAAGGGGCACGCCAGCGATGTGCTGGCACTTGGAGACAGCTTCTCCAAGGTTGAGCCAAAGAACCGGGTCGGCCCGGCGCAGGTCGAGGCGGAAAGTGATCCATGGATGACTATCGAGGTATTTACGTGACATTTATCAGGCGTTTAGACACTGAATTTGTCAATCAATCAAGCCGCAAAGAAATTTGATTTTCAGTAAGTTGTCGAACGCATGCTCCGTCATTAAGACGGAAAATTGTCACGCATTTTGTCAATCTTTCCGGCAGTAAGTCATCTACCCTGCTATCCCAGTGCCGCCCTGACCGCATCCGCCGTCATGCCGAGTTCCTTCATGACGGTGTTGCCGGGGGCGCTGATGCCGAAGCGGTCGATGCCGAGGACCGTGCCCTGGGTGCCGACGTATTTCCACCAGAGGGCGGTGACGCCGGCTTCGATGGCGATGCGTTTGGTGCAGGAGGGCGGGAGGACTTCGTCGCGATAGGATTGCGGCTGGCGGTCGTAGCGTTCGGTGCAGGGCATGGAGACGACGCGGACGCCGGGCTGGTCCTTGGCGGCTTCGACGGCGTGCTGGAGTTCACTGCCGGTGGCGATGACGATGGCAGTGAGGGTTTCCGTTTCCCTGACAAGAACGTAGCCGCCTTTGAGCGTGCCTTCGCGGCGGACGGCGGCGGGGGCGCTGCCCTGGTGGGGAATGTCCTGACGGCTCAGCGCGAGCAGCGTGGGGCCATCGGCGCGGGTGAAGGCGGCAGCGAACGCGGCGGCGGTTTCCTCGACATCGCCAGGGCGGATGACGTCGAGGTTGGGGATGACACGGAGGCCGCTCACGGTTTCCACCGGCTGGTGCGTGGGACCGTCTTCACCGACGCCAACACTGTCGTGCGTGAAGATGTAAGTCACCGGCAGTTTCGCGAGTGAGGCGAGGCGGATGCTCGGGCGGCAGTAGTCGGCGAAGACGAGGAACGTGGCCCCGCTGGCGCGGAAGAGGCCGTCGTAGGCGATGCCGTTGCAGATCGCGCCCATGCCGTGCTCGCGGATGCCGAACCAGATGTTCCGGCCGGTCGGATTGTCGCGGGAGAAGTCGCCGCCGTCCTTGATGTAGTTCTTCGTGCTGCCGAAAAGGTCCGCGCTGCCCGTGATGAGATGCGGCACCGCTTTGGCGATGTGGTTCAGGATTTCGCCGCCGCAGTTTCGAGTGGCGGCTTTGCCTTCCGCGGGATATTCCGGAATGACGTTGAGCAACTCCTCTGCGCTCAGAGTGCCGTTGCGCGCCGCGTTGAGTTCCGCGGCCAGTGTGGGATTCGCCGCTGCCCAGGCATCGAAACTCTTCTGCCATTTCTTGCGCGCGGTGCCGCGGCGTTTCTTGAGGGCGGCGAAATAGTCGCGCACTTCCTGACTGACGAAAAAGTGTTCGTCCGCCGGCAGTCCAAGACCCGCGCGCGCGGCATCAATGAACTTCGCGCCGCCTTCGCCGTGAGCTTTAGCGGTGCCGGCGACTTCCGGAATGCCTTTGCCGATGAGCGTGCGGGCAATGATGAACGTCGGCTTGCCGTTGTCGCTCTTCTTGGCGCGACGAATCGCTCCGGCGACCTTGTCGAGATCGTGTCCATCCACAGTGATGACATTCCAGCCGAGCGCGGCGAATGCTTTGCCCGTGTCCTCGCTTTGGGTGAGTTTCGCCATGGCGTCGAGCGTCACGTCGTTGCTGTCGAAAATCAGAATGAGGTTATCGAGACCGTTGTGCGCAGCGAAGGCCGCAGCCTCGCGGGCCACACCTTCCTGGAGGCAGCCGTCGCCGGCGAGCGCGATGACATGATAGTCGAGAATCTTCTGCTCCGCGGTGTTGTATTTCGCCGCCGCCATTTTCGCCGACAACGCATATCCCACGGCATTTCCCACGCCCTGGCCGAGTGGGCCGGTGGTGCTTTCCACGCCTGGCGTCTCATGGAATTCCGGATGTCCCGGAGTGGTGCTGTGAAGCTGACGGAAATTCTTCACCTGCTCCAGCGGCAGATCGTAGCCCGCAAGGTGCAGCCAGCCGTAAAGAAACATCGAGCCGTGGCCGGCGGAGAGAATGAAACGGTCGCGATTGAGCCAGCGCGGCTCCGCGGGATCGCACTGAAGCAGTTCGCCAAAGAGCACTGCGCCGACTTCCGCCGCGCCGAGCGGGAGACCGAGGTGACCGGATGAGCATTTGTGGACGGCGTCCATGGCGAGACCACGGGCTTCATTGGCGGCTTTGGAGAGAAGGGCGTTGTTCATGTAATGTGTGTGTGAAAAATGGCGGATTGAGTGGGAAAAGAACCAATCGGCGCGGCGCAGGGGGCGGCAGACTTAGGTTTCACGTGGGGCCGCGCAAGGGAAATGGCGGCCTCCACACGGCTTCCTTGCGGCCGCACCGGCTACAGGCTTTCGAGGAAGCGACGGTAGAAGGCGACGCCCTCCTCCAGTTGCGCGACGCTGACCCACTCGTCGGCGGTGTGGGCCTGAGCGATGTCCCCGGGGCCGGCAGCGACGGAGGGAATGCCGGCCTCAGCGAGCCAGAGGGCATCGCAGAACCATGTCGCGCCCGTCAGTCCGTGTCCGGCGGCGGCGAGTTTCTGCACGAAGGGATTTTCGGCCGGCGTTTCCAACGGGGCGCAGACAGGGTCTGCATCCATCGTGACGGCGAAGCCCTGTTCGTAGAGAAACTCGGTCAGCAATTTCTGAATCCCGGCGCGGTGAATGCCGGGCGTGAAACGCAGATCGAGC
>JANNVM010000602.1:0-4619 GCA_031414455.1 Verrucomicrobiota bacterium | reverse complement strand
GTAGGCCGGGGCCACGTCCACGCGGGTGCCGGAGGCATCGCGGCCGCGGAGCAGGGCGAGTTCCTCCTCCAGCGAACTGCGGACCTGATTTTCAAACGAGAACCGGCTGGTGTTGATCTCCGTGGTCTCGTCAGGGTCGTCGGTGGAGATGGTCGGATTGGCGCCATCGGCGTAAGCCTCATTACCGAGGAGGGAATAAAGGTCACTGAGGTAGCCGGCGGCCAGCATCAGGGCATTGTTGGTGTCGGGATCGTTGGTATTGGCGTCAATGCTCATGCTGCGGGCGCGATTGAGCACCGTTTCGTAGATGGAGATGAGGCCCACGCTTTCGATGTTATCCAGGGTGAGGGCGACATCGCCCTCCCACCGGGTGCCCGCCTGGGTCAGCACACTGGTATCGGTGCTGATGGCGTTGTTGAACAGGTCCTTCACCCGTTGCTCGAACGGATTGATATCACGCAGGACGCGCTTGATCCAGCCTTCGACAAACTGCGGCGGCATCCAGCGGGAGAAGCCGGTGCCGGCCACATTGGTGACACCCGGCTTCGGACGGTAGCGCATGGTAAACCAGCGGTCGTTGAGGACGAACGCGGACCCACCGAAAGGCAGACTGGGGTCGCCACCGACAAGAGCGACATTAGTGTTCTGCCCCAGCGGGTCGCTGCCCGGTTGGAAGGTCGAAGCGGTGACATCGGCCTCCGCAGTCACGTCGAGGCGGAAATTGAAGGCGCTCGATGCGTTGACGTCCGCTCCGGTGAAGAGGGCGATCTCAAAGTCGTTTGGCCCGGCGGTGAAGAAACTGCGCGGCACCCGGAACTGGCGCTGGAGCGTGTTTCCTGGAACGAGGCCCGACGCGGCGTCGTTGTTTACGAAGCCCGCGGGAGCCAAATTGGCGATGGCCGGGTTGCCATTGATGTAGAGGACGAAACCGTCGAGAGCACCCATGGAGGCGCTGAAAACGAGTTCGCCCGGTATGCCGGTGGAGAGATTGAGAATGGCGGTGTTTCTCAGGACGAGTCCCGGATTCTGCTTCGCCGGGTCATAGGCATAGGCCGAATTCCGGATGGCGAAGGGGCGCGGCAACGTCAGGTTGGTCTGCGTGGGGATCGCGACGGCGGCGGCCCATTCAGCATCGGTGGGCAGGGCACCGGCGGGATTGCGCACCACGGTCCACAGGTTGTTAACGCTGGCACTGTAGCTCTGCCGCCAGGAAGTGGTGTAGGTCGCCGGCGCGGTGCCGGTATCGGGTGCCCACTTCCACTCGAATTCATAGTCCTGCGGCCGGGCAGCGAAGTCTCCCGTGTGGCGCAGGCTCACCTGCTCATCGAGCGGGTTGCTGCTGTAGAGCACCTTCAGTTCCCCGGTGTAGAGTCTGGGGACCACCTTTAAGACTTTCACCTGGACGGGATCACCCTGAGGGGTGAACGGCGCTTTGCCATTGCCGAAGACCATCGTCACCCAGCCGGCCCCCTCGCCGGTCGCGGTCAGCGCATAACTGTCCACCGCCGTATCGGAATTGGTGATTTTCGCCAGTTGGTCGTAGGGCACAGTCGCCGTACTGCCCACTTTATAAGTCCCCAGCCGCTGCGGATCCTCGATGAAGGTCTCCACCTTCGTATTCAGGCCAGTGATCACAGAATTCCATTTTGACCTATCGCTATCCCCAAGCGTGCAGAGATTTTGCAATTGCTCGATTTGCGCGGCGGTGAGCGCGTTGAGGTGCAGGTAGTCTTCACCCGCGATTTCGTCTTTAAACTGGCCGACCAGCACCAGGGTGCCCGGTCTGAGTTGATTGCCGGCGGCATCCGCGCCGCCGCCACGAAGGGGGTCGAACCAAATGCGCTGCTGGAGGTCGGGCGAAAGGTGCTGGAAGTAGAGTTTCCCGAAACTGCTGGTCGTCGCAATCGACACCGGCAGAGCGTCGAGGCCCTTGTCCTTGAGCCGAATCGTCTTTTCCCGAGTGGGGTCGTGCAGAATGACGCTGGGTTTGGCGGTGGCGGTGGCGAGGGACTGTTCGTAGAAGACGTTGGCGCTCTTCTGGCCGCGGACCTGAGGCAGGCCGAATTTTGGCAGCGTGAGGGATTCGCCGACGCGCAGTTCCGGTGCGTTGGCCGGCCATGCGGGAATGAAATTGATCGTCAGCGGCGCGCCGATCTCGGCATCACCCTGGGGCACCCCGCTAATGAGCGGACGGAGGAAGGGCTGCAGCGAGCCCTCCGCGAGTTCCCTCCCTCCCCCGTTCGAATATGGCAGGAAGAACCCGGGGCGGCTGACATACTTGTACTGCATGGCGATCTGTTTCGTCGTACTCACGCCGTCATGCGGTCCGCGGAAAACCCAGTGGAAGCCTTTCCGGTCCTTAAGGGTGAAGGAATTCCAGGTGAGGGGACTGCCGGCCCCGATGCGCGTCGGGTCGATCGTACCGGGCGTGACTTCGGCGTTCTGGCAGACGCCGGCTGCATTGAGCGGCAGCGGCAGGTCCAGCAGCGGATTGGGAGAGGCCAGCTGAGTGCCGGCGACGGCGGGCCGGTCGAAGAGGATGTCGCCAGCCTGGACCACGCGGTCGTTGCCGGCATCGATCTCCCGCACGACGTTGTAGATCTGCATGGCCGGACGCAGGTCGGCCGCGCTGGTGTAGCCGATGAGTACGCAGGGCTGGGAGTGTTTCACGGGCGCGATCAAATTCAGGTCATCCCGCAGAGCATAGGCCCGGTTGCCAATCATGAGGGCGTGCTCCTCGTTCGGATTGTAACCCGGAGCGCCTGGGTCGTTTTGATAGTAGATGGCTCCCGCGGCCACATCGGGCAGAAGAGCGCCGGTGCCAATCCCTTCGGCGATCACGATTTGTCGCGGGGGGGTGGCGGGATAAGTCACTTTGTAGCGGCCGACCTTGCCCGGCACGTAGATAGCCGGAAACCTGGCATCAGGATCGGAGACCTTTCGGAACCAGCGAACGGTGAGACGATCGGCACCGGTCGGAACGGTCCGCGCATTGACGGGAATGATGGCTCCGAGGTTGGCCGCTCCCACGCCAACGGTGAAGGGATTCCGATAACCGCCCGGGTAATAGCACGTGCCGCCCGAAATGTAGCCGGCGATTTCGTGTTGGGCGGGCGGCTCAATGCGCGTGCCGACGGTGGCGGCGGCACCGTTGGCGTCGTCGATTGGCGCAGCACTGTCCGACTCCACTGTAAAGGTAAAGGTCGGGGTGGTTGAAACAGTCGCGGAGAGCACGAGGTGCGTGTTGTCCGTGATGCTTACGATCGTGGCCGTTCCTCCGGCAATACCGGTACCGGTGACAACCATGCCGACTTCCAGGCCGGCCGTGCTGCCCCCATTTGACAGCGTCACCGTGGTGGTGTTGTTGGCGGTTGCGGTGCGCGTCGTCTGGCGGGTTTCCGCCTGAGTGTAGAGATTCACATACCAGACCTCGTTGCTGCTCGTAAACTTGAGCAGTGAACGGTTTCGCTTGTAGGGATTCGTTGGCGCGAAGTTCACAAAAAGCCGCTGAGTGGCGACATCGATAGCGGCTTCCGCCTGAGCAGGATCATCCTGCCACACCAGCGCGGGCAGGGACCCTCCGGCAAAGGAAACGCCGGTATCCGTGGTGCTGCCGGCAGCACCGACGGTATAGTGGGCGTAGTCGGCGAGATCCGGCGACCAGCGCTGCCAGTAGCGGCTTTGAAACTTCGGCCACTTGATGTTGAAGTTGTCCGGCGGCGACTCCATCCAGTAGAAGACAACCCTGTTATACGCATTGGAGGAAGCCGGTTCGCCGTTGTCAGGATCGTTGGCGGGGCTGGTTTCGCGCTCGGCGAAATACGAAAACGAACCGTCGGCCCCCACTCTGGTTCCGTAGTAGCTGGCGGCGCCCTGGGCGCTGCTCTGCACGGGTGATGCCTCGAGCAAATCGTCACCCTCCTCGAACGGCACCCGCGGCACGAGTTCCGTGCCCAGATTTTGCGCGGTCTGATAGACAACCGGCGCGCGCATGATCTCCACGACATCCGTTCCGAGATATTCATAGGTGTCCCCCACCCGCACGTTGCCGAGGTATTCAATGAGAATGCGTCCCTCCACGTTGTAAGCGTGGAGGCTGCCGTTCCCGTTGAACTTGTCAAAGGAGAGGGTGGTGAGATTGGGCGCAGGCGGGGAGTAACCGGGAATGATGACCTCGGCTGGCACGGCCTTGGGCACGGCGCTGTAATAGACCGGATTGACGGTGGTGATGCGGGCGTCGGTGATCTGAACCTTCGGCCCGTCGAAGGAGCCCTCCGTCCAGTAAATGGTGCGCACCGGACGCTGGGTGGCCGAGGCCACAATGAAGGTCTCCGGCTTTTTGGCAGTCAGTCCCACCGTCACCCAGGTCACCGTGACCTGACCCGGCTGCGAGGCAAAGACCCGTTCCGCATGACGGCTGTAGTAGAACGGCAGGGCCGGGGTGATTGTTCTCGCGGTGCTTCCGCTGATCGTCTCATTCGCCTTACCCGCGAGTGTCACGATAAACGGGTTGGCGCCGGTGATGTTGGTGATCGGCTGTCCCAGCAGGGTCGCGCCCACGGTCAGACCCACAGGCACCGGCGTCGCCGCCACCGTGATCACGGTCGTGTTGGTGTCCG
>JANNVM010000601.1:0-17404 GCA_031414455.1 Verrucomicrobiota bacterium | reverse complement strand
GCCTTTGACGGCAACGGAAACTATACGCTCGGAATTACCGATCAATCCATCTTCCCGGAGATCGAGATTGACAAGGTGAAGCGCCAGCTCGGCTACGACATCTGCATTGTCACCTCCGCCAACAACGATGACCAGGGCCGCGATCTGCTTCGTGCGCTGGGCATGCCGTTTCGTGAACAAAAAACCGCCGCCGCCAAAGAAGGTGCGCAGGCAGCCGCATAAACCCCGGACAATAACTCTCTGACTTTTTACGACAATGGCCGTAATGACTGATCCCATCTCTGACTTCCTCACCCGCTGGAAAAATGCCAGCCGGGCCCGCAAAGAGGATTTCTCCGCACCCTTCTCCCGCATCAAGGCGGAAGTCGCCCGCATCCTTCAGGAGGAAGGCTACATCTGGTCCTATGAAGTGGACACGACCGGCAAACACCCGGTGATTAAGGTAAAAACGAAATTTGCCGGCACCCGTGCCGTGCTCACCGACCTCAAGCGTGTGAGTTCCCCGGGATTCCGCCAGTATGTTCAGGTTGATGACATTCCGCGCGTCCTCGGCGGACTGGGCATCGCCATTCTCTCCACCAGCAAGGGCATCATGTCCGGCTCCCAGGCCAAAAAACAGCGCGTCGGCGGCGAACTGCTCGCCATCGTCTGGTAACCCCTCAACCATTCCCGCACTATGTCTCGAGTAGGTAATAAAGCGATCGTCCTCCCGGCGAAAGTCACCGTCAAAAACGACGGGGGCAGCATCACGGTGGAAGGTCCCAAAGGAAAGCTCAGCCATGTTCTCCCCAAGGGCATCAGCATGACGGCCGAAGGCACGACCCTGACCTTCAAGCGCAGCAGCGATGACCGCTTCCAGCGTTCACTGCACGGCACCAGCCAGCGCCTCGTCGGTAATATGATCAAAGGCGTGAGCGACGGCTTCGTGAAGGATCTCGAAATTCACGGCACCGGCTTCCGCGCCGCAGTCAAAGGAACGGTCCTCGACCTGTCCCTCGGCTACAGTCATCCGCTGCTCCACCCCATCCCCGCCGACCTCAAGGTCACCGTGACCGATAACACGAAGATCAAAGTGGAAGGCATCGACAAACAGCGGGTCGGCCAATTCGCGGCTGATGTCCGCAGCTATTACCGCCCGGAGCCTTACAAGGCCAAGGGAGTTCGTTATGTCGGCGAACACATCCGCCGCAAGGAAGGCAAGAAAGTGAAGTAACCGGTCCTCCGGAAACCCCGAACAACTTTTGTCACTATGACTATCAAACGTAAAGAAATCCGCCAGCGGATCCACGCCCGCATCCGCAAGAAGGTGAAGGGAACCACCGAGCGTCCCCGTCTCGCCATCCACTTCTCCAACAAGAACGTGTATGCCCAGGTGATTGACGACTTGAAGCACGCGACCCTCGCCAACGCCAGCACCCATGATGAAGGGGTGGGCACCGGCGCGACCGTTGGTTCGGCGGTTGCCATTGGCAAACTCATCGCCGAGCGCGCTAAAGCGGCCAAAGTCACCAACGTCGTCTTTGACCGCGGCGGTCACATCTATCACGGCAAGGTCAAAGCTCTTGCCGACGCCGCCCGGGAAGCCGGTCTCCAATTCTAATTACCTCTCTCATGGCAACTGAAACTGTTACAAACTCCGCGACCTTCGAACCCGCCAGTCAGGGCGAGCGCGACAGCCGCCCGGAAATGGCCGAGAAGGTCATTCACATCAACCGATGCGCCAAAGTGGTGAAGGGCGGACGCCGCTTCAGCTTCTCCGCACTCGTCGTCTCCGGCGATAAACAGGGCCGCGTGGGCTTCGGTTTTGGTAAAGCCAACGAAGTCTCCGACGCTATCAAGAAGGCCAGCGAAGCCGCCAAGAAGGCTTACGTCACCATCAATCTGCGCGGGGCCACCATTCCCCACCAGACCACCGGTGAATTTGGCGGCGGCCACGTGCTGCTCAAGCCCGCCAGCCCCGGAACGGGCATCATCGCCGGCGGTGCCGTTCGCGCCGTCGTCGAAGCGGCCGGCGTCAAAGACGTGCTCGCCAAGAGCCTCGGCTCCAAGAATCCCTCCAACGTGGCCAAAGCAACCCTCGCCGCTCTCCAGCAACTCCGCACCCGCGAGCAATTCCTCGGCGCGCGCGGCAAGCTGAAATCCGACCGCGCCTAAGCGGTGGGTTTTCTGTGCCTGAGCCAAATCTTAAATCATCAATCTTAAATCCTCCATCGGATGAATCTCTCTACTCTATCTCCCCGCCCCGGCTCCAAGCACCGCATCAAGCGGCTGGGCTGCGGTGAAAGCTCCGGCCACGGCAAGACCTCCGGGAAAGGCCACAAAGGTCAAAAGGCCCGTGCCGGCGGCACCGTGCGTCACGGCTTCGAAGGCGGTCAGATGCCTATCTATCGCCGCCTGCCCAAGAAGGGATTCAGTAATGTGGATTTCGCGATTCGTTATGCCACCATCAATGTCTCGACGCTCGAAGAGCGATTCGACGCCGGAGCTGAAGTGACCGAAGCCGCTCTCCGTGCATTGAAACTGGTTAAAGGCCGCCATCATGGCGTGAAGATCCTCGGTGACGGGGAACTCACCAAGGCATTCACGGTCACCGTGGCGAAAGTCAGCGCCGCCGCCAAAGAGAAGATCGAAAAGGCGGGCGGCAAAGTCACTGACTCCGCTCCCGCCGCCAAATAAGCAGACAATTTCTTAAAGCGCGGGCGCAACACACGTTGCGCCCGTCCTTTATCAGCCCTGGCCATTTTTCCCTTACGACGACTGACCCATGATTTCCGCCTTCGCCAACATCTTCAAAATCCCTGAGCTGCGTCAGCGGGTGCTTTTCACTCTCGCTCTTCTCGCTGTCGTCCGCATTGGAGCGGCCATCACCCTGCCAGGCGTGGACCCTACGGTGGTCCAGGGATATCTTGATGACGCGGGCTCCCGCAGCGGCAACGCTCTAAACACGCTCATCTCCGCATTCAGCGGCGGCGTGGTCGCCTCCTGCTCGATTCTGGCCCTCGGCATCATGCCATACATCAGCGCCAGCATCATGGTGCAGTTGCTAACCGCGGTAGTCCCAAAGCTCAGCAAACTCGCCCGGGAAGCCGGCGGACGGCAGAAGATCACGCAGTACACCCGTTACGTCACCATCGTCCTTTGTCTCATCCAGGGCTTCCTCATGGCCAAGGGCCTCGTCAATCCGGAGAGTAACTTTCTCCTGTTCGGGATGAAAGACTATCTCACGGCGAACAACGCGATTCTCGTTCCCAGCGGAACTGTGGGCTTTTACTTTATTGCGGTCACTGCCATGACCGCCGGCACCATGTTTCTCATGTGGCTTGGTGAACAGATCACCGAGCGCGGCATCGGCAACGGCACTTCGCTGCTTATCTCGGTGAACATCCTCTCCGACCTGCCGTTTGCGATGGTGACGACCTTCAAGAAACTCATCGTTACCGGCGAGCCAGTCAAAGCGGCCATCCTTGTGGCCCTCATTTGTTTGTTTGTTCTCAGCGTTGCCGCCATCATCGTCATCACCCAGGCGACGCGAAAGATTGCCATCAATTACGCCAAGCGCATGGTGGGCCGCAAGGTCATGGGAGGTCAGTCCACGCACCTGCCGATCCGTCTCAACTATTCGGGCGTTATGCCCATTATTTTCGCCGGAGCCATCATTTCCTTCCCTCCGATGATCCTGACCGCGATCTGGCCGGATGCCAGCTGGGTCCAGACGCTCAATGAGGCGCTGCAGTACAACGGTCCGTGGCACTGGCTGATCTATCTCGTCCTCATTTTCTTCTTCGCCTACTTCTGGGTGGCTACCATGTTCCAGCCCACCCAGATTGCAGAAGACCTGAAGAGCAACGGCGGGTATGTCCCCGGCATCCGTCCCGGCAAACCCACCGCCGACTTCCTCGACTACACCATGGCGCGCCTCACCTTTGCCGGCGCGTTCTTCCTCTCCTTCGTCGCCATCGTGCCGCAGTTCATGACTTATACATGGAAGGACACGATCAATCAGCAGGCCTCGCAGTTCTTCGGCGGCACGAGCATCCTCATTCTGGTCGGCGTGCTGCTCGACCTGATGCGCCAGGTGGAAACTCACCTCCTCCAGCGCAACTATGACGGCTTCCTGCGTAAAGGCCGCATCCGGGGCCGCTATGAAGGTGACGGCTCGGCGCGCACCGGACTTGGCTCCTCGGGTGGCAAAGCCGTCGCGCTCTACGTCGTGCTGGCTCTGCTGATCCTCCTTGGCATCAGCGTCGCCATCTACCGGAAGTTCTTCAATTGACGTTCCCCGGCCCGATGAAAGTTCCCATTCGCAAAGGGGCGGAACTTGATGCCATGCGCGAAGCGGGACACACCGCCGCCGCTGTCCTTGCCAAAACCGCCGCCCTCGTCCGCCCTGGCATCAGCACGCTGGAGGTGGACCAGGCCGCCGCCCAGTTCATGGCCGATCATGGCTGTCGCAGTGCTTTCCTCGGATACCGCAAATTCCCCGGCCAGATCTGCATCTCGCTCAATCACGAAGTCGTCCATGGCATCGGCAAGCGGGACCGCATCATTCAGCACGGCGACATCGTCAAGATAGACGTGGGCATCACCAAGAACGGCTGGATCGGGGACAATGCCACCACCGTGCCCGTCGGCATGATCCGGCCCGAAGTGCATCAACTCCTTCGGGCCACGGAGGAATCCCTCCACGTCGCCATCTCCTTCGCCCGTCCCGGCGAGCAGTTGCGCAACCTTTGCGGAAGTGTTGAGAAGTTCGTTAAACGCTTCGGCTATACGGTAGTGGAACAGTTCGTGGGCCACGGCGTAGGCAAGCAGCTTCACGAGAAACCTGAAGTCCCTAACTTTGATAACGGCAGGATCAAACTCCGGCTCGAGCCCGGCATGGTCCTTGCGATCGAACCCATGGTCAACATGGGCATGGCCGAGGTGAACATCCTTGGGGACCGCTGGACCGCAATCACGAGGGACCGCAAGCCCAGCGCTCACTTCGAGCACACCGTCGTTGTTACCACCGGCGATCCTGAAATTCTCACGCCCCGTCCGCGGCTTACGCCGCCGATGGCATGAGCGGTGGATCCGGCAGGGATTAAACCGGCTGCACGCTGCGATAGAGTGCAAGGAAGCCGGCCGCTGTCACCGGACGCGGGTTGAATTGCGCCGTCCATTGCGCGGCGGCTTCAGCGGCCAGCCGGGCAGTGTTTTCGTCCGTTAGAGTGCCTGCGGGCATGGTTTCAGGCATGGCGGCGAGGTGGAGGAGCCCCGTTAGGAAGCCGGCAAGGTCGCCGGTCCCGGCCGCGGCGGCGAGGTGAGCGTATTCGGAGGCTGCGGCGGGCAGGGCGGCGTTGTAGCGGACAACGTGAGGGAGCATCATGCCAACGGCTTCCCCGTGAACGGTGCCGAAGTGCGCGGTGAGCGGGTTTGCGGTGCTGTGGGCGGCACCCAGCATGGAGTTTTCGATGGCCGTGCCGGCAAGGGCGGCACCGATTTGCATCGCGGCCCGGGCCTCGATGTCGGCGGGATTTTCGAGAACGACCGGGAAGGCGTTGGCGAGAAGGGTGAACGCGGCGCGACTGCAGGCGATGGAAATGTCCGTGCGGCGGGTGCAGACGGCGCTCTCCACGGCGTGCGAAATCGCGTCCATGCCGGTCAGCCGGGTGACGCGGGGTGGCTGGGACAGGGTGAGGAGCGGATCCAGAATGGCAATGCGGGCGGCGGCTTTCTTGTCACCGCAGGCCATTTTGGCATGGGTGACGGCGTCGCTGATGAGGGCGTAACTTTGGCATTCACTGCCGGTGCCGGCGGTAGTGGGAATGGCGATGAGCGGGAGCATCGGCTTCGTTGCCCTGCCGGTGCCATGGTAGTCGCTCATGCGTCCGCCGTTGGTGAGAAGAAAGTTGCAGCCTTTGGCGGTATCCATGCTTGAGCCCCCGCCGAGTCCTATCAAAAGGTCGGCCTGAATTTCCCGGGCGCTTTCCACGCAGGCGTCCACGGTGGCCGTAGTGGGATTTTCCGCCACGCCCATGAAGGCACTCCACTCCACTCCGGCACCACTGAGACTGTTGATGACGCGCTCAAGGTGTCCGGCTTCTGCGATGCCCTTATCGGTGACGATCAGGACGCGCTCGGCCCTTAAGCTGCGGGCGAAGATCCCGGCACGGTCCACGGTATGATTGCCGAAGACGACTTTGGTGCCCGGGGCAGCGGAGAAGTCCTGGACGAACTGCGGCACGTCAGGGCCGCAGTATTTGGCGAAGATGGCGGCGGCGGTGGAAGGGGGGACTGAACTCATGGTCGGGGCTGGCGCGGAATACGCGGGTCGCGGATGCAGGGTTTCAATGGGATTGGAATGGAGGAAGTGGAAAGTGGAAAGGGGAGGCGTCTTCCGCCGGGGATATTCCCGAAAATCCGGCTGCGCATGACCGGTATGGAGCCGAAAGGGTGTTTTCCCGGGCTGATCAACGGGAACCGGAGGCGGGTAAGGAAGACTTCTCCCCTCTCCTTTTGCTTTCCGCCCCGGGCGGCTATGAGTCCCGCCCCTCCGATACCCATGCGGCGAATTCCGGCCATCCTTCTTCTGCTCATGACACTTTTCCCGGCCTCTGCTGCGGACGAGAAGTCGAAGGTGCCCGTGCGCAAGCCCGCGGACGAGAAACCAAAACCGCCGCAGCTTCCCCAGCCGGCCCCCGGAAAATCCGCCCCCGGCAAAAAGCCCGCACCCGTGAAACCTCTCAATCCATCGCCGGCTCCCGCAGCCAAGGTGGAATGGAAGCCCGTCTATCACAAAGGCCGCGCCTACGTGCCGGTGGAGCAGGTCGCGTCCTACTATGACATGGGTGCGCCAAAAGTGGCAGGCAAGGCGATCAGCCTCGAGAACAAAATTTTCCACATCGAACTGACGCGCGGCGAGCGGCGCATCCGCCTCAACGGCTGGACGTTCTACTTCTCCTTTTCCGTCGCCGAGCGCTATGACAAGACGCTCGTTTCCGTGTTCGATGTAAGAAATGTCCTCGATCCCATCATGCGGCCGAATGACCGGCGTGATCCCGCGGTGCTGAAGACGATTGTGCTGGACCCCTCCGGCGGCGGCAAGGAGACGGGGATCAAGTCGCCATTTATCGCGGAGAAGGATCTCACCCTTGATGTGGCCAAACAACTCAGTGAGAAACTGACGGCGGCGGGTTTTCGCGTGGTGTTGACCCGCGATGAAGACAAGTTTGTCAGCACGGCCGATCGTCAGAGGATTGCGGACGCAGTGAACGATGAGGCGATCTTTATTTCCCTGCGCGCCAGCAGCAGCAGCGGATCTTCGCGGGGCTTTGAGACGAGTACCCTGCCGCCTGCGGGAACCCCCGCCACCAGCGAGCCCGACAGCAGTGATCCCGACATCCGCCTGTTCGCCGGCAACATCAATGACCGGGAAAGTCTCGCGCTGGCAACGGTGCTCCAGAGCAGTGCGGTAACAAAACTCAAGACACTCGACCTCGGCATCAAACGCTTCCGTTTCGGCGAACTTCGCGACATCCGGCTGCCTGCTGTCGTGTGCCGCGTCGGCTATCTGTCCCACAAAGACGAGGCGCAGAAGCTGGCCACTCCGGAGTACCGCACTCTCATCACGCAGAGCCTTTTCGAAGGTGTGCAGCGCTACGCAAAATATCTCAGCGATCACCTCGGGGAACGGATTGAGGAGGAGAAGAAGCGCCCGCTGCAATTTGGTCAGATCACGGCGGTGCCCACGATTGAAGGCGCAGGCCTGACCGGAGAAAAAGTGGTGCTGGAAGTGCCGGTTACCGCGTCCGCGACGGTCGGCCTGGACCGGTCGAAGGTGGAAGTGCAGCTTTACCTTTTTGAAGACGTGAACGGCGGGGAGATTGATGTGACGACGGCGGACGCTCCGAAAGTCGAGTGGGTGTCGGTGCTGCCGGACTGGAAAGAGACGCGCACGGAACTGCTTCGCGCGGAGTGGCTGCGTCCGCCCTTCGGTGACAAGGAAACGAAAGCCTACGGCAAGCGCGCCTATTACGGCTATGTGGCCCGCCTTATCTATGACGGACGCGTGATGGACGAGGCTTCGTCGCCGCAGAATCTGAACCGCTGCCTCTATTACTTCACCAATGTGTTCCCCCGGCGCTGAGGAGCGTGGATCCGCATTTGCGGCGGATGCCACCTCATCGCGTAAAATATAACGCCCGCAGCGGGCGGAATCCAGCGAAGGTGAGGGGACCATGTTGCGCCTGCTTTTGCTGCTGACTCTCCCCTTTTTCTCCTCTGCTCTACCTGCGGTGGAGCGGCCAAACGTGCTGTGGATTACCAGCGAGGATAACGGCCCGCAGCTTGGCTGTTACGGGGATCAATACGCCACGACACCGTGTCTCGACAGACTCGCCAGCCGCGGACTGCGCTACCATAAGGCGTGGTCGGTGGCTCCGGTTTGCGCTCCGGCGCGCACGGCCATTATTACCGGCATCTATCCGTCATCGTCGGGCGCGCTGCACATGCGCAGTGAAGTGCGCCTGCCGGATACCCTGCGGCTGTTTCCGCGGACGCTCCGCGAGGCGGGCTACTATTGCTCGAACAATGCCAAGGAGGACTATAACCTTGAAGGCATCGGACGGATCTGGGACGATTCTTCGAACAAGGCGCACTGGAGGAACCGCGCGGACGGGCAGCCGTTTTTTGCCGTCTTCAATTTCACAGAAACGCACGAGAGCCAGGTTCGGAAACGCCCGCACACGGCGGTGCATGATCCCGCAAGGGCACCGCTGCCGCCCTACTGGCCGGACGCGCCGGAAATTCGCCAGGACTGGGCGCAGTATTATGACAACCTCACAGTCATGGACACCAGGGCCGGGGCGATCCTTGAGGCGCTGGAAAAAGACGGCCTCGCCGCGGACACCATCGTTATCTACTTCGGTGATCACGGACCCGGGCTGCCGCGCTCCAAGCGAACCCCCTGCAATTCCGGGCTTCGCGTGCCGTTCATCGTTCATTTTCCGGACAAATGGAAACCTCTGGCACCGCCGGGTTATGCGGCCGGCACTTCCAGCGACCGGTTGATCAGTTTCGTGGATCTCGCGCCCACGATGCTCAGCCTTGCCGGGCTGCCGGTGCCCACGTGGATGCAGGGGCGTGCTTTTGCCGGCCCCGCTGCGGGCATGGATCCGGATTTTATTTTCGGAATGCGCGACCGGATGGATGAACGTGTGGATCCCGTGCGTTCCGTCCGCGACCAGCGCTACGTTTACCTCCGGAATTACTTCCCCCACCGTCCCGCCGGTCAGCACAACGCCTACATGTTTGAGACGCCTGCCACTGTCGTTTGGCACCGGATGTTTGAAGAGGGAAAACTCAATGCCGCGCAGTCGGCTTTCTGGCAGCCCCATCCGCCGGAGGAACTCTACGATCTTGACAGCGACCCTCACGAAACGGTCAACCTCACCGCGGATCCCGCACATGGTAATGCCCTCGATCGTCTGCGGGCGGCGCATGTCGCCCACGAACGCTCCGTGCGCGATGTTTGCCTGCTGCCGGAAGCCGAAATGCACCGCCGCGCCGGAACCAGTGCGCCCTACGACATGGGCCACGACGACAGCCGTTTCCCGCTGGAGGCTATTCTGCGCACCGCGCAGCGTGCTTCTTCGGGCAGCGCCCAGGATCTCGGCGAACTCCGCGATGCCCTCAATGCCGGCGACGCAGCGGTTCGCTGGTGGGCGGTGATGGGGCACCTGATGCACGGTAAAGAGGCCGTCACCGCCGCCGCGGAACGGCTGGCTGCGCGGCTCAAGGACGAGAATGCGTCCGTCCGCATCGCTGCGGCGGAAGTGCTGGCGAAACTCGGCCCCGATCCCACGCCCGCGCTCGAACAACTCATCACCACCTCCGATCTTCGCCAGAACGATTACTACGACGCCGTTCGTGCGCTCAATGCGCTCGACGACCTGCGCGGGACGCTTACCGCCGACCAGCGCGCCCGCCTTGCCGCCCTCCCGCGCACCCGCGCCGGCCAAAGCAAACGAACCGGAGATTACGCGGAGCGCCTTTTGGAGCACATCCTTCAGCCGTAATTTTGCTTGGCACGCTGCATGTCAGGTGATTTCCTGCCCGCATGGCTGCTCCTGTAAAACCCGAAGAAATCGCCGCCGTGGAGGTGGTGCCCTATAGCCATGTTCGCGAACATCTCAAGACCGGAGACATTGTCTTCTGTTCGGGCTCCTATTTTTTTTCCGGCCTCATCCGCAAGTTCACCAGATCCGTGTGGAGCCACTGCGGCATGATCTACCGCGATGACAATCTCGGCCGTGTCTTCATTCTGGAGAGCGAGACCCTCATCGGCGTCCGTGTCGCGCCTCTATCAAAATATTTGAAGGACTATCATGGCAGGAACCGGCCCTACAAAGGACGCATCATCATCGGGAGGCTCAGCCCGGAGCCGGCGGAGGACGACGTGAAGAAAGCCGTCAGCTTCGGCATGGATGAACTCACCAAGCCCTACGACAACTGGGAGATCCTTCGCATCGCCATGCGCATCCTTTTCAAGAAAGGCCGCCGCAACCGCGACAAAAAATACATCTGTTCGGAACTGGTCTATGAATGTTTTCGCAGGGCGGATGTCTGGTTCAAGTTCAACAAAAAGTCCATCAGCCCCGACGACATCTGGAAAGACCCGCGGGTGCAACAGGTGTGCCGGATTCATTGACCGGCAGTGAGGCGGGCTCATTTTCCAGCAACCATCACGGGGCGCCGCGATCTGCCAGGGACGTGGAAATTTTGGTTCAGGCGCAGGGCCGCGGCCTGGTGCGTGTGGAGATTTTTACACTCAGACGAGCATGATCAGGCCCGTTTCGCGCGAAGCGTGGAACGGGAATTGAATGGCCGGCAAGTCTATTATCCTTGAAACGGGAATGGTGTCCGCAGATTACGCAGATGGACACAGATTTTCAGAATGTTATAACTGGCTCTCTACTCACCCGATGGGTGATCGGGGACGTCATTGCAACCCCTTCATAATCTGCGGAAATCTGCGCATTCTGAAGTGAGGCCGTCATCCGTTCACGCCGCTGCATCCAGCACCCGGCGCACGATGCTGAGGGCGGTCTGCACTTCCTCATCGCTTACGTTGAGCGGCGGGAGGAGTCGAATAACGGCAGGTCCGGCGGCGATGGCGAGCAGGCCGGCATCAAGGAGCGCTTTGGCAATGTGAATGCTGGCCAGGCCTTTGTCGGCGTTCCATGCGCCGCGGGCGGCGAGGGCGTCGGTGTTGAGTTCGATGCCAGTGAGCAGTCCGACCCCGCGGGCGGTTTTCACCAGCGGATGCTGCCAGGCGTTGACTTCATTCACGATGTGGTGGCCCACTTCCGCAGAACGTGCGCAGAGGTTCTTCGACTCCACTTCACGCAGCACGGCGAGCGCGACGGCGCAGCCGAGAGGATTGCCGCCGAAGGTGGTGCCGTGACTGCCGGGGCCGAGCACATCGCAGAGCATCAAGTCCGCGCCGGGCTTGATAGGACGCTCGCGAATCCACGCCGCGCCAAACGGAAATCCGCCGGCGATGCCTTTCGCCCAGCTCACGGCATCGGGCACGACATCGGGTGCGATCGGTGCCCAGCCGCGCCATGCGCCGGTGCGGCCGAGACCGCTTTGCACTTCATCGAACATGAGCAGCGCATTTCGCTCGCGGCAGAGGCGTTCGCAGGTGCGAAGAAATTCCGGCGTCGCGATATTCACACCGCCTTCGCCCTGCACCGGTTCCAGGAGGATCGCCACGGTTTCTTCTGTCACCGCCGCCTCCAGCGCCGCGATGTCATTGTAGGGCAGGTGAGTGAAACCGGTGAGCAGCGGCTCGAATCCATGCTTCACCTTCTCCTGCGCTGTCGCCGAGATGCCGCCGAACGTGCGTCCGTGAAAACTCTGATGAAACGTGATGATGCCCGCGCGCGGGGTGCCGTCGGCCTTCGGTGTCAGGTGTCCGAATTTCCGAGCCAGCTTGAGCAGCCCTTCGACGGCCTCCGCGCCGCTGTTGCAGAAGAAACATTTGCCGGGCTGCTGCATGACTTTCTCGACAAGGAACTGCCCGAGTTCGCCCTGCCCGCGGATTTGATACCAGTTGCTGCAATGCACCAGCGTTTCGCTCTGCGTGCGCAGCGCTTCCGTAATGACCGGATGGCAATGCCCCAGCGAACACACCGCCACGCCGCCGCCAAAATCGAGATACTGCCGCCCGGCTTCGTCGTAAAGCCAGACGCCCTCACCGCGTGCCGGAGCCAGTGCGAGGCGCCCGTAGTTAGGCACAGTATAGCGCGTCAGCAGTTCCTCAGTGGAAACGGCATGCGCTTTGGCAACGGCGGGGATGGGGAGGGGCATTTCAGTGGCCGGTGATCAGTGATCAGTGATCAGTAATCAGTAATCGGTAATCGGTTGGATTCTCTTCGCCAGAGGAATGACTGATTACTGACCACTGATTACTGATTACTGATTACTTTCTTCTCACGGCACGATCTCGGTTCCAATGCCGCTTTCGGTGAAAATCTCCAGGAGCAGCGAATGCGGGATGCGTCCGTCAATCATGTGGACCTTCTGGACGCCGGCATCGAGGGCGGAGATGGCGGAGCGGACTTTGGGGATCATGCCGCCCGTGATGACGCGCTCATTCACCAGTTTCTCGACGGCGGCACGATTGAGCGAGGGCAGGAGCGATGAGGGATCAGATGGATCGCGCATCACGCCGAGCACGTCGGAGATATAGACGAACTTGGCGGCCTTCATTTTGCCCGCCAGCGACGCGGCGGCGATATCGGCATTTACATTGAGCGCCGCGCCGGTGCCTTCCTCGCAGGCGACGGGTGAAATGACCGGCACCTCTTCGCGTTTCACTGCGGCGATCACGTCATCGGCAAGGAAGTCATGGACGGTGCCGACAAATCCGAGGTCCACCGGCGCGCCGTCCTCGCCTTTCACGGGCGGGTTGCGTTTCCCGATGAAGACACTCTTCCCGTGCAGACCGACAGCGCGTCCGCCGAAGCGGTTGATCGTCTCCACGAGATCGCGGTTCACCACATCGAAGAGCACGCGCTCCACGATGCCGATGGCCCGCTCGTCCGTGACCCGCAGACCGCCGACGAACTTCGCCTCGAGGCCGGCTTCGTTCATGGCTTTGCTGATCGCCTTGCCGCCGCCATGCACGACGACAGGATTGATGCCGGCCAGTTCCATAAACACGATGTCCCGCAGCAGGCCCTCCACGAGTTCGGGGTCATCCATGGCGCTGCCGCCGAATTTGATGAGAAACGTCTGCCCGCGAAACCGCTGCAGATAAGGCATCGCTTCGATGAGCACGCCGGCTTTGGCGATCTGCGTGGAGAATGTCTGGAGTATGGCCTCGTTCATGGTGGGGCGCGCGCTATAGCACACCGTGTTGATTTTGCGGGCGGAAAATTCCGTTCCGGGAACGGAGGCCAAACTTGCGGTTACCGGGGCCGCGCCGGCCCGGTCTTTCAGCAGACTCACCGCCAGCCCGCCGCCGAGGCTGAGGAGAAAGCCGGCGATTTGCCAGCCGTGGAGGGATTCCCCGAGCACCGGCCACGCCAGGAGGATGGTCGCCACCGGGCCGACGGTGCTGATGACGGCGAACTTCTGTGCGCCGGCTCGTTTCAATCCAAAGCCCAGCAGGTAGGATGGGGCCACCGTGCCGAGCAGCGCCAGCACCGCGCCATAACCATAGACGCGGCCGGGGAGTGCGACGAGGTGTGCGAGGGGCCGCGTGGCGCAGTAATGCAGAAGGATCATCACACAGGAGAGGCCCACCACCCGGGAGGTGAAAGCCGCCGGCCCCATGCGGCGGAGCAATTCGCCGCTCGCGAGAATGAACCACGCATATGTCAGGGCGCTGACAAAGACGAGCCCTGTGCCCAGCAGCAGGTTCTCGCGGGAGCCGCGGCCCTGCATGGACTCGCCGGCAAACGCGCAGACGATGCCGGCGTAAGCGACGGCGGTGGCACCCCATACCGCCGGCCGGATGCGCCGCCGGTAAAAGACTGCGCTTCCGAGCAGCACCAGACAGGGATAGGTGTAGAGCACGATGCGCTCCAGTCCCACGCTGATGAACTGCAAGCCGGAGAAGTTCACATAGCTGCTCAGATAATAGCCGAGGAAGCCCAGAACGGTGAGCCGCACCCAGTCGTGTGCGCTGGTCACCGGCGGGTTCTTTCGTCCGCTCCACCATCCGACAGCGAGGAACACCGGCAGGGCCATGCCCATACGCAGCGCCAGCACGGTGATGCTGTCGGCGCCCGCTGCATACGCGAGCTTGGCAAAGACGCCTTTCGTGCAAAAGCAGAGGGAACTCGCGGCGACGATGCAAAACGTGAGCAGTGGTGAGGGCGGACGGGAGCTTTCCTGGTTCATGGCAACAAAAAAGCCCGCTCGGTGAGGAGCGGGCTGCGTGTGAGGTTCGGGTAATGGAAAATGATTCCGGCTCAACACAGTCCGCGCCTGCTGGCGATCCAGAGGCGGGCCCAAATGCTGAGTTGAAGGGTGACGGAATTCACGGGGTTACGGGAACCATCATCCCGCAGGCGCGTCAATCCGGGAATCGGGACCTCAACAACACGGGCCCGGCGGATTTTTGCCCGGGCGCACTGCGCGGTGCAAAAATCCGCCGTGCGGAATAGACACCCGCCAGGAGAAACCAGGTTGCCAAACGGAAAGGCGCCACCTATTTTCCGGGAGCACCGCTCTGGAACTCCCCGGTGGTGCCCCACGTTCGCCATGCTCCCCGCTATTATCCTGCTCGCCGCCATTATCCTCTTCCGCGTCGCCCCATGGCTGAGCGGAAGCGACACTGTGCGCGCCATCGCGGGCGTGTCTCCACTCATGGCTTTCGCGCTCTGCGGCGGCGTGTTCCTGCCGAAGAAGTGGGCGCTTTGGCTCCCCGTGGCGGCGGTGGCCGTTACCCATGTGGTCATCAATGTCATTGCCGGACAGCCGGTCATTCACTGGTATGCCGTCCTGACCGTCGCTGCCGTTGCCGTCGTCGCGGCTGTCGGGGTGGTCGTAAAAAAGAAAGCCACCCTCGCCGTCCTTCTCGGCACTTCCCTTCTCAGCACCGTGTTGTTCCACCTCGTGAGCAACACGGTTTCTTTCTTTATAGACCCTGGCTACGCGAAGACTCTCGCTGGCTGGTGGCAGTGCCAGACGATCGGGCTGCCGCAATACGCGCCTCAGACGTGGGTCTTCACCGTTCGCCAGATTTGTGGCGACCTCGCTTTCACCGCCGTTTTTTACGCCGCCTTCCGTCAATCCCTGACGCAGCCCGGCACCGTCCCTGCTGTCGAGCCCGTGACCGCCTGATTTTTTCTCCAACCAACCCCCGAGCACACGCTGACCATGAAAACCGCCGTTGCCGAGCCCGAACACCATGTGGACCCCACTGATTTCGCCGCCGCGGCGGTGAATACTTCGCTCACGCCGCAGGAGAAAATCCGGCTCCTCACCGACATGGTGCGCATCCGCCGCTTCGAGGAAAAGGCCGGTGCCTATTACAAAAAGGACGGCATGATGGGCGGCTTCCTCCACCGCTACGACGGGCAGGAATCCATCGCCGTCGGCTGTGCGTCGCTCATGGGAGCGCATGACCACATGATCACCGCCTACCGCAACCACGGCCATGGTCTCGCGGTCGGCATGGGCATGAACGAATGTATGGCCGAACTTTTTGGCCGCGTCACCGGCTGCTCGAAAGGCAAGGGCGGCTCCATGCACTACTTCGCCCCTGACAAAAACTACTGGGGCGGCCACGGCATCGTCGGCGGTCAGACGCCGCTGGGCACAGGCATCGCCTATTATGTGAAATACAAAGGCCTCACCGGTTCCTGCATGACCTTCATGGGCGATGGCGCGGTGAACCAGGGGGCCTACCACGAATCTCTCAACATCGCCGGACTCTTCAATCTGCCGGTCATTTTCGTCATCGAGAACAACGGCTACAGCATGGGCACGAGCCAGTCCCGCAGCAGCGCCTACAAAAACTGTCTCGCCTATCGCGCCGATGGCTACGACATCGTCTGGGATCTCATTAACGGCTGGGCTCTCTATGAAGTGCGCGCCAAAATGAAGATCGCTCTGGACCGCGCCCATAACGAAAGCCGCCCCACCGTCGTCGAAATCAACACCTACCGCCATTACGGTCACTCCGTTTCCGATGCCAAGGCCAAGGTCTATCGCTCCGAGGATGAAATCGAGCGCTACAAAAATCACTTCGATCCCATCCAGCTCTGGAAGAATCGCCTCATCGAGGAAGCGGTCATCACCGAAGGCGACTACGAGACGATAGACAAAGCGGCCAAAGCCGAAGCCCAGGCCGGCGTGGACTTCTCCCTGGACAGCCCGTTCCCGGAATTCGAGGACATCACGAAGGATGTCTATTACGAGGTGGACGAATTCACCGAAGCCGGCCGCACCGGGCGGCATTTCTTCAACGACTAGTCATGATGACGCTCGAACAAATCCGGGAAGAGGCGATGGCTTTGCCGGAGGTTGATCGCGTGCTGCTCGGCGAAGAACTTCGCGAGCCTGATCTCAGCACTGCGGAACTCACTGATATTGAAAGAGCATGGCAGGAGGAGGCGCTGCGCCGCCTGGAGGAGGTCCGCGGGGGAAAAACAGCATTGCTGTCACTGGATGAGGTTTTGCAGAGCCTTGAGCGGAGAGTTGGGCTGTGAACTTTCGCATCCACCAAAGCGCGCAGGTGGAGTTGGATGACGCCACCGGCTGGTATGAGAGGGAATCGCTGGCGGCTGCACAGAGATTTATCAGTGCCTTGCGGAGCCTCGTGGCAGACATTGCCAATATGCCCGAACGATTTCCACCCGTCCGCCGGGAAGCACGGCAGGCAAAGTTGAGACGGTTTCCATACTATGTCATCTTTGCCTGCGAGCAGGACAGCATCACTGTTCTCGCGGTCGCTCCCTTCAAACGACGCCCCGGCTACTGGCACGACCGTCTTGCCTGAATCAATTTACTGAATCATACTCCGCACCATGCCAGCAATCCCCGCCAGTGATTCCTGCCCGGCCCTGCCGCCAGTGCCCTCCCGCGGGCGCCGCCGCAAGCGCCGCAGGCTCGGCAAGGCGGTCATGGTCGCCTTCGCTTCCCTCTGGGTCATCGGCTGCGTCATCGGTCTGTGTTACGCCTTCTCCGCAGTTCGCATCCACAACGCCGGTTGCCCGGATTGTATCCTCTATCCGCCATAGCCAGGCGCTGATTGATTCAGAATTGTCAGGAAAACACTGCGGACATGCCGGCAGACGGCCCGTGCCGGCTACACCACACCGGAATCAACACGGCCAGCCTAACGGCATGGCCGCGCCACATCCCACCCTGATCCATCAGTCTCCAATGCCTTTCGGCGGGTGGG
>JANNVM010000600.1:0-5343 GCA_031414455.1 Verrucomicrobiota bacterium | reverse complement strand
GCCAGCAAAAGTGTTTTCAGCGGCAGCCGGCCGGCGGGTGCAGTGTCAGTCATGCGGTTATTGTCAGTGCGTTGCGGTTCAAACCACGAACTGCCGCGCGGCACAACACCGGATGCCGTTTCGCCCCGCCGGAAAAATTCTCCCTGCGGCCCAAAATTTCCGGGCCATCCCGGGAAAACGATTTGCTTTTGCGCCCATCAAACGCCTGCTCCCGCTCCTAACCTTGAGCCGCGGGGTGGACTGGAGGTCCACGCCGCGTTCACAGCCCGAAGGCCTTCTCCATCTGCTGACGCACGATGGTGAGGCGCTTGACGTCGCCGCCGCCGACTTCCGCAGTGGTCCAGCCAGTCCAACCGGTCTCGGCCAACGCCTTGCGAACTTCGCCCCACGGGAGGTCATCGTCTTCGCCGGTGATATCCACAAACTTGTTCTTCGCACGGCTGAATCCCTTCACGTCGAGCTTCACGGCACGGCGGCCGAAGGCGCGAATCCACTCGCCGGGCTGGCCGTATTTCCAGTGGTTGCCGATGTCGTAATACATCCCCACCCATGGGCTGTTGAAGCTGTCCACGAACTTGATGAAGCGCTCCGCCGTCTGCTCAGGACCTTTGTCATGATCGTACATCATCTGGTTCCACACATTCTCAAACAGAATCACCTGCCCCAGCGACGCGGCGAGCGGGATGCTCTTCTTGATCTCCACGCGGCACCGCTCCTCGATCTCCGCAGCCGGACCGTCCGCGCCCGTGCCCACAACGATGAGAATGCCGCTGCCTCCCGCAGCATGTGCAACACGCAGGCAGTGATCCATGTTGGCCCGCGCCTTGTCGCGGGTTTCCTGGTTGGAATCCGTAAGACGCACACTCCAGTGCGTGTGGTTGATGGCATTGTGAACGAAAACGCCGGTCTCCTTCACTGCGGCGCGCGCCTGCTCCGGCGTAAACCCGCCGGCTTCGTCAAAGTCCACCCCATCAAATCCCGCCTCTGCCGCCATCTTGAGGCGGTCATTGATCGTCATTTTCTTTCCGGCCACCTCATGGGCGATCATGCCGAGCTTGCAGGAGAGCAGGATGCGGCGGCTCGACCCGGGACGGACGATGACCGCGGCTTCTTCGGCATGCGGGGAAACCGCGGTCGCCGTGAGGACACCCGTCGCGACGAGTGTGGATTTTAGAAAGCGGCGGCGGTCGGTGGAGGGAGTAGTCTGCATGGCATGGGGTGAATTGATTCCGCAGTGATGGATGGCATGCGTGCTGTGGAAAGAAAAATCTGCACCGCGTTTTCCGGTCAGCATTGCTCAGTCGCCCGGGACTGCGCTACGGGATAATCGCCATCCTGCGCTTGAACCGTCCGGCGGCGCAGCGAAAGGCCGAACGCATGAACCGCTTACTCGCCTGCCTCACCGCCCCTTTCGTCCTCTGCACCGCTGCTTCCGCCGCGGAGAATGCATGGAAGCTCACCAAAGACTTCACCGCCTGCAAAATCGAGCGTCCGGTCAGCCTCGTGATTCCTCCCGATGGAACCCAGCGCCTCTTTCTCGTAGAGCAGCGAGGCAAAATCGTCATCCTGCCAAAGGATCGCAACGCCTCACCCGCCGGCGTCTTCCTCGACATCTCGGACCGCAAGCTGGAGGAGAATGAGTTCGAGGAGGGGCTCATCAGCCTGGCGTTCCATCCAAAGTTCAAAGAGAACGGACGCTTCTTCATCTGCTACGCACAGCAGAATCCAAAGATTAACCGGATCAGCGAAATGAAAGTGAGCGCCTCAGATCCTGGAAAAGCCGATCCGGCGACCGAGCGCATCGTGCTCGAAATCCCGCGTCCCTTCTGGAACCACAACTCCGGCAATATGCTGTTCGGACCGGACGGCATGCTCTATTTGTCAGTGGGCGACGGCGGCAAGGGGGACGACGTTTCGCGGCTCGCACAAAATATTTTCGCCATGAACGGCAAGATCCTGCGCCTTGACGTGGATACCCGCACCGGTCGCCGCGAGTATGGCATCCCGCGCGACAATCCGTTTGTGAAAACCGACGGCGCCCGCGGCGAAATCTGGACCTGGGGCATGAGGAATCCGTGGGGCCTTGCGTTCGATCACGAAACCGGCGTGTTCTGGTGCGCGGATGTCGGTCAGGAGCAGCGCGAGGAAATCAATATCCTCACTAAAGGCGGCAATTACGGCTGGAGCTTCCGTGAGGGCACGATCCCCTTCATCCGGCGCACTGACACGCCGCCGGCGGACGCAAAATTCATTGATCCCATTCACGAATACGACCGCAGCCAGGGCATCAGCATCACCGGCGGACTCGTCTATCGCGGGAGCAAATACCCGGAACTCCAGAAGTCTTACATCTACGGCGACTGGGGCAGCGGTCGCATTTGGGCGCTCAAGGCGGAAGGCACGCCGCTGAAGGTTGTCTCAAACATGCTGCTGACCGAACCCGCCGACGTGAAGGCGAATTTCGTCAAGCCCGCGGCCTTCTGTGAAGACGAAAACAAAGAGATCCTCGTGCTCGACTGGAATGGCGGGATCGCCCGGCTGGAGAAATAATCCGCGCCGCCGGCATCGTTGCGCTGGAACCCGCAGCACGGGCATGGCATGGCCTGCCCGTGTTGGCCCCGGATTACGCAGCGCATGTTGAAACCAAACACGGCCAGCCCGGGGCATGGCCGTGCTGCGGGGCCGACGCTGCGTCACTGACGCGACCATGCCGCGGCAGCAGTTCCTGTCCGGTAGTCGCCATCACTTCCAGGGCCATGTCAGGATCAGCGATTGTTAGTCCGGCGGTGACCCGGGTGCACAGGCGCGGGGCGTTTTGCGGCACCGCGGGAAAGACCACGGGCACAACGAAAACGCCGCGCTCCCGGCAGGGGCGGGTGAAGGCAAAGGCCGTCCTCTCATCCGGCCTGCGAACAGGAACTATTGTCGCTGGAGCAGGTCCGCCGGCTGCTGGAATTGGAATCCACCCGGGATTCCCAAGCCGTGCCGGCCCGTCACTAAGTGTGGCCGGGCACTACCGTGGAGGACGTTCAGTCCGATTTTGCTAGCATGGAGAAGACCCCTGCTTTCTCCTGATGCTCATCATCAGTGACAATTCAGCCGTGTCAGCTTTGACGGAGATCGATCACCGGCTGTTTTGGGGATTCAAATCCATGTTGCGGTGTGCAGGCCCGGATGTATCCATATCTCATGGTTTTGACGATCGAAATTCCTGACGACCTTGCCGACTGCTGGCCGCAGGGAGGCCGCGATATGGCCCGGACGGTGCTTGAGGATTTTGCCGTGGAGTCATACCGGCAGCGTCGGCTCACCACCTTCCAAATCCGGCAAATGCTCGGACATGGCTCCAGATGGGAGACGGAGGCTTTCCTTTCCGCGCATGATGCGTGGCCGCACACGACTGTGGAGGAACTGGATGCGGGGCTGCTCCACCTTGAAGCACTGCCTGTTTCCTCCCTTCCGTGACGGTCATCAGTGATACGTCCCCGCTTTCGGCCCTCGCTGAGATTGGTGCGCTTACGCTACTCCATCTGCTCTTCGGAACCGTGACTGTCCCGGCGGCTGTGCTGGCTGAGTGTGGTCACCCGGGAGCGCCAGTGGCATTGCGGCAATGGGCCTCCCATCCGCCCGACTGGCTCATCGTCGAGTCCGCTCCACCTGTCGTTCCCCTCGCCGTCAGAGGGTTGGATCCCGGTGAGGCCGCCGCTATCGCTATCGCCCTGAATGCCGTCGCTCCTGTGCTGCTGCTGATGGATGAACGCTCCGGCGTGGCGGTTGTGCAGCGCATGGGAATTCCCTTCACCGGCACTTTGGGGGTTCTGGTCAGAGGACACCGGCTTGGCTTTATTGACTTCGAAACCGCCCTGACATCCCTGCGGCGGACGCGGTTCCGTCTCAGTGAATCCGTTATCGCTCACGCCCGCCGCCTCCTCGTATGAGAGGGAATCCGTCGCGCAAATGATTTTCCGCTTTCAGACGCCGTCGTCACCGAAGTGAAACGGCGCTACGCGTTATAAAATGGAGCGAAATGAACACGGCAGCACCTCTCGGCGCAGAAACCCGCAGCACGGGCATGGCATGGCCTGCCCGTGTTGGCCCCGGATCACGCAGCGCATGTTGAAACCAAACACGGCCAGCCCGGGGCATGGCCGTGCTACGGGGCCGACGCTGCGCCACTGACGCGACCATGCCGCGCCAGCAGTTCCCGTCCGGTAGTCGCCATCACTTCCAGCGGAAGTTCCCTCTCCAGCCAATAGTTATTTTGCGGCTCCAGCCCTTATTTCAGGCGGGTTGGACGGTTTTTTGGCAGCTTCCTTTTATTGGCTAAATCCTAAAGTCAAAAAGTGCTCCAAGCCTTATCCGGACGGCGATTGAGCCGTTCCGAAGCTGGTGGCAGGGGGAACTTCCGTTGTAGGTCAGGCCCACGCGCGAGTTGGCGAAGGGCGTTGTCCAGTTGATCGCCACGCCTGGAATCTGCTGCCACGCGTCGCCGGCATTCACTTTACAGTAGAAGTTGTAGATGTCCGTCGCGCCGGTTTCCCGGATGACCGCGCGCAGAAAAACCCGGTTCACCACCGTGCTCACGTTGATGGCGGTATTCGGATTGTTGGTGCCCAGCCCCTGGAGCCGCACCGCGCGATTGTTCGCGTCCCAGACATCCAGCCCGAAGCTGATCTCCGGCCGCGCGCCGTCCGGCCCGCCGTAAAACGTCAGGCCCGCGACCTGCGTGCCGGTCGTGGCGTCATTAATTCGCACCTCCGGCTCCACCGTCCAGACGCTGCCATTCACCAGTCCGGCCGGGATCGCCGTCCACGCGATCGCCGCGTTGTTCCGCGCCGTCCACAGGTCCGTATTGCCCGCCGCCGTAAAATCCAGTTCATCATTCACCGCATCGAATACCACATTCCCCAGCGTCGCATTGGGGATATCCAGCAGCACCGCCGCCGGCAGCGTCGCTTCATCGAAGGTAGTGACCAGATCAGCGCGGGACCGGCACACCGCGAACAGCGAAACAAGGAGGATAACGTATTTCATGGGAAGGGGGGAATTAACGATACGCTGCAAGATCCCGTCGCTTTTGGGAATGTTTGAAATCACTTTTTTCCGCACCAGCGCCCCGGCCTCCCACAAAAGCACTCACCCGCCATGCAGGAGAGAATCAGTTTGCCGTCCCGCACGCCGGCGCGCATCCTCCCCCATTGCCTATGCTTCGACGCTTCCGCCCATCGTTTCTGGAACTGCTTCACTTGGGTCTGGCACTGCTGATGGCCTATAGTCAGTGGGGGCACATCACCGATCCTATGGATTACGATTGGGTATTTCTTGTGCTGCCGCCCCTATTCA
>JANNVM010000599.1:0-2530 GCA_031414455.1 Verrucomicrobiota bacterium | reverse complement strand
TGGAAACTCGCGCTGCTCACGGGCCTGCTCGGCGGCTACACGACGTTCTCCACGTTCGGATGGGATACGTTTGATCTGATCCGTCAGGACCGCGCGCTCGTCGCCGCGGCGAATGCCGTGCTGAGTGTCGTCGCCGGAGTGCTCGCTGTGTGGGCCGGTGTGGTGCTGAGCGGGCGCGGGGCAGGGGAATAACCGCCCGGCGTGGAATTTTGATTTCGCCTTCCGCCATTTAGCGATATCGCGCCGCAGCCACTTTTCCCATGTCCCCGCCTGTTCCCCGCCTGAAGCCCGAACAACTCCGCTCGCACCGCTGGTTCGGCCCGGATGACCTGCGCTCGTTCGGTCACCGCTCGCGCCTCAAGCAGCTCGGGCTCGGCACAGAAGACTTCGCGGGCAAGCCAGTGATCGGTATTCTGAATACATGGAACGATTTAAATACGTGCCATGCGCACTTCAAGCAGCGGGTGGAGGAAGTGAAACGCGGCGTTTGGCAGGCCGGCGGCGTGCCGGTGGAACTGCCCGTCATGTCGCTTAGCGAGATGTTCATGAAGCCGACCTCCATGTTCTATCGCAACCTCGTGGCGATGGAAGTGGAGGAAACATTGCGCTGTCATCCGCTCGACGGCGCGGTGCTCATGGGCGGCTGCGACAAAACCACGCCCGCGCTGCTCATGGGCGCGATCACCATGGACCTGCCGTGCATCTATATGCCCGCCGGCGCGATGGCCAAGGGCTGCTGGCGCGGAAACATGCTGGGCAGCGGCAGCGATGTCTGGAAGTACTGGGACGAACGCCGCGCCGGACATCTCGACTGCGAAGCGTGGGGCGAATTGGAAGATGGCATCGCACGCAGCCCTGGCACTTGCATGACGATGGGCACTGCCGCCACGCTCATGAGCGTCGCCGAGGTACTCGGGCTCGCCCTGCCAGGATCCGCCGACATCCCGGCGATGCACTCCACCCACGCGCGCATGGCCACCGCCACCGGGCGCCGCGCGGTCGAACTCGCGTGGGAAAACTTAAAACCCTCACGGATTCTCACGCGACAGAGTTTTGAAAACGCCATCACCGCCGACATGGCGCTGGGCGGCAGCACCAATGCCATCGTCCACATCCTCGCCATGGCGCGGCGCGCGGGCATTGACATCGTGCTCGAAGATTTTGACAGGCTCTCCCGCCGCACGCCGCTCATCGCCAACTTGCGTCCGTCCGGCACGTATCTCATGGAGGATTTCCATGACGCCGGCGGCCTGCGCGCCTTGCTGGAAAGAATCCGCGATTTGCTTCAACACGGCGCGCTCACAGTTACTGGAAAAACGATAGGTGAAAACATCGCCGGTGCCGAAGTCTTCAGCGAACAGGTCATTCTGCCGCGCGAAAAACCCCTCGCCGCGGAAGGCGGCACCTTCGTGCTGCGCGGCAATCTCTGCCCCAATGGCGCGGTCATCAAACCCGCCGCCGCGGAGTCCCGCCTGCTCACCCACCGCGGCAAGGCGCTCGTCTTCTCCAATTACGCCGAACTCAAAGCCAACATTGACCGGGAAGATCTCGAGGTGACGCCCGACACCGTGCTAGTCCTCCAAAACGCCGGCCCGCTCGGCGGCCCCGGCATGCCCGAGTGGGGCATGTTGCCCATTCCGAAAAAGCTCCTCAAGCAGGGCATCCGCGACATGGTCCGACTCAGCGACGCGCGCATGAGCGGCACCAGTTACGGCACCTGCGTGCTCCACATTGCGCCGGAGAGTGCGCTCGGCGGCCCCTTTGCGTTAGTAAAAACGGGCGACGGGATCGAACTCAATGTCCCCGCCCGCACCCTCACCCTGCACGTCTCCGACGAAGAGCTAACAAAACGCCGCGCCGCGTGGTCCCCGCCCGCCAGCCGCTACGAGCGCGGCTACGGCAAGCTCCTCATGGAGCAAATCACCCAGGCCGATGAAGGCTGCGATTTTCGCTTCCTCGCCGGCACCCAGCCCACGCCGGAACCGGAGATATTTTGAGTCACTACTGGATTACTGTGTCATCTCCGAAACAAAAGTGACATTCCCGAAGCTGATCGTGGACTTGGGTCATCGAAATTCTTATCCGGCGATCCTCTTCACGCCCAGGAGAGCCGGCAGGAACAAAATGCGAGTAGCCTCTCTTGTGAGAATTGTGGAACATGCCGTGACAAGTTTTGCACAGCGATCGCAGTCGAAGTGAATCGAAGTTGCGGTAAAACAGTTTAGAGTAGGCACTGTAAATGTGTTCCTCGTGATGCACATGGAGTTCTTCTCCCAAGTCTCTACCCCGCCGTCCACACTTACGGCAGGTGAAGCGGTCGATGACTCTCGCAACTTTGGCCCGGTCCTGCCATTCCTGGGCGTTGTAGAAAAACTTCTGCTCCTCAGGACATGCAACCCCTCGGCGAAATTCTGCCAAAGAAACACCGAAGGTTTCTATCTCTGTGACTTCCTTTACCTTCTCGACCGTGAGTTCATCTAATACTTCGCTTCCTTGTCGAAGGCGGGACACGGGATTGAACCGGATGCCG
>JANNVM010000598.1:0-3075 GCA_031414455.1 Verrucomicrobiota bacterium | reverse complement strand
CGATCCAAACGCCCGGGGAGGCTGCTACGGAGCCAGCGCAGGTTCACGTCACCCTTTTGCTCCCATATCGGAAGCATGGACCCCAAAACCGAATCGCCTTTCTTGAGTACGCTGCCGTTCGAATGATACATTGTCCACTCGTGCAATGGCACCCCCGCAAGATTCCACGGCACGGTGATCGTGGTGATACCCTCTGCCATGAGACGCTCCGCGGTGCGGGCATTACCGTCCCACGTCATGTTGACAATGTCCTTCGCTGCACCGTTCGCCGCGCCCTCCCAGATGATCGTTTTGCGCCCGCGCTTCTTTACCATCCCGTTCGTCTGCGCAGCGAAGTAGCCAATGAGATCGCCGGGGTCCTTAAGATTCTTTTCCTGCATGAAAACCAGCGCTTCGGGCGTTGCCGCCACGCTCGCGAGGCCGGAGACTTCATCGAAGCCAATGTGAAAATACGGCGACGACACAAACACCTCGCACATCTCGCCAATGATCGTGTCGAGGGCCTCGTAAAGTTTCGGATTGGCGATATTCATCATGCCCTGAGGCAAAGGCCTCCGGGTCGCTGGATCGAGATAGCCAAAGACTTCCGGCAATGTTCCGCAGGCGCTGCCCGAATGACCGGGTGTTCCCAACTCGGGCACAAGCGTCACTCCGCGCTCATCGGCAAACTTCACGAGCGCCTGGAGTTCCGTCAACTCATAGCGTGGAGGCGGCGGCCCGCCGTGAGCGGAGCCGTTCATCGTTCCAAGTTTCGGATAGGCAGTGGATGGAAACGTCCACGCCTGGTCGTCCGTCAGGTGGAGATGAAGGTAACGGACTTTGCAGGCGTGACATGCCAGGATGCAGCGCCGGATGTCTTCAACGGTGTTTGCCTGGCGGGCCACATCCAGCATGACCCCGGTGAAGTCGGCGTGCGGCCAGTCGTTGATCGTCATAGCCGGAAGGACCGCCGATCCTTCAACCCTTGTGACCGCCTGCAGCAGGGTGGCCGTGCCTTCCGTCACTGCCCGGTAATCAAACCCTTCGATCAGGACCCTGTCTTTTGCAGTGAGCCGGTGTGCGCCGTCCCGCGTTCTAACAACACTTCCGCTCCTCACGCTGAGGATGTCTTCGCCGGCCCTGAGCTGCCTGTTAATGTCGAGCACGATGTCGCCGGGGCGCGCCGGTGCGCCGGCTAGCGTGAGATGCAGTCCAGAGACGCGCCGGAGTTCGTCCTGCAAAATTCCCGCGAGTGGCTTCAGTTCTGCGTTCAATGCCACGATACGGGACTGTTCCCCGAGGACCACTCTGCCGGGCTCGATACTGACAGATTTCGGCCACGGCAGAAGATTCAGCGGCGAATTGCCAGGCGTCACCTCGACGGCAAGGAGGAGCGGTTGAGACGCCATCCAGAAGAGCATGGATGCGAGCCACCGGAAATGAACCCGGAGATCCGGTTTACGGAGGCCGCCACCGGGGATGATGTGGACTTGTTTTCCGGCAGGCGTCTTTGCATTCATAATGACTGAGGTGGACCCGGATCTCCGGCCATGGAAAGTGTCAGGGCGAGCCTGGATCTCCGGCTGCAAGCCTTGCCACGCCTCTCCTTGAGGCAAAGCGCTTCATGAGTTCATCTGCGATGACGCCACAAAGAATGACCGCCCCGATGATGGCAAATTCCATGTTATGATGTTTTGTTGTCAGGGTGATCATGTTGCGCAGCACCTGCATCAGCGCGGCCCCGATGACGACACCGAACATGGTTCCTTCACCGCCCCGCAGGCTGCACCCGCCAAGGACGGCGGCGGCGATGGCATAGAGTTCGTAGAAGTTTCCGAAATCCACGGGCTGCGCCGAATTAACATCAAGCACGAAGAGCAGCCCGCCGAATCCTGCGAGGGTGGAACTGATGACGTAGGCCATGACCGTCACGCGGGCGGTATTGACGCCGCTGAAGCGGGCGGCCTGCTCATTGCGTCCAAGAGCGAGCAGATGGCGGCCGCAGACGCTTTTGCTCAGGAAGACGGCGCCGAGCACTGCGAACACCAGCAGGAATACGAAGGGCAGCGGCAGTTTGAAACCCTCAACGTCAACGAACGGAATGCTCAGCCGCACCGTCGCGAGATCACGCAACCCCTGGAAATCAGCGCCAAAGCCCACAGTCTGGTCACCGGTAAATCCCCGGGCAATGCCCCGGTAGAGCAGCAGGCCGCAAAGCGTCACGATGAACGGCTGGATGCGGAGCCTGGTAATGATCAGCCCGTGCATGAGTCCGATGCCGGCGGAAACGGCGGTGACCGCCAACAGGGCGGCAGGCAGCGGCCAGTGATGAACCGTCAGCAGCCATGGCAGGCCACAGCCGACGAGGCAGATGACCGATCCCACGGACAGGTCAATTCCACCCGTGACGATCACAAAGGCGACACCGATGCTGATGATGCCGAAGAGCGACGTGCGGCGGACGACATTTTCCAGATTGTAGGCGCTGAGGAAGCTGTCGCTGGCCAGCGCGGTGAACACGCACACGACGGCCAGCAGAACCGTGATACCTAGAGTTATCCGTGGGGGCATGGAAGTGGTTCAGGAATCACGGTGCATTCCGCAGGAGGGCATCATGTCGCGGTGCCCATCTGCTTTTTCAGCTCCGCCTGGAAGACATCCACATCCGCCTGACGAATCTGGCGCGCGGGAATATCAATCATCTTGCCTGCGGGAATCACACTGTTGTTGCCTTTGGCCAGTTCGGCCAGCACTTCCACGGATTTAAAACCGTACATATAGGGATTCTGCACCACGGTGGCGTGGACATGACCCTTCCGGATTCCGTCGAGGGTGGCGTCGTCCTCATCGAAGGCGATCACCTTCACTTTATCGAGCCGGCCGGCCTGGGTGAGCACTTCAAGAATGATGGGCGGATTGTAAGCAAACAGGCCCACCATTCCGGCGATTTCAGGATACTTTGAGAGCGTGTCCTCCACATTGGCTTTCACTTTGGCCCGGTCAAAGTTGTCGGTGAGGGTGCCGACGATTTTGAAGCCGGCCTCATCAATGATTTCCGAGGGCGGATCGTAGCGTTTCGGGTCCGCCGGGCGGCCG